>JANTFT010000060.1 GCA_024763275.1 Anaerolineales bacterium
CAATCCCAATATGAAAAAAAAGCCCATACCAATGGCTTTTTCCCCGCTTAAACTAGGACTGTCCGAAAAGATAGTTGACAGAATGACTACAACAAAAAAAGGGATCAGGTATTTTTCCAGCCCGGTCAGATAAAGCCCTTTATGAAAGATTATCTTTAACAGCAACCATCCACCAAACAACAGTGTCCCCAAGACCAAGTCGTCAATAAGGGTTGGATAGTGATGGTTGCTCGTTAACCAGGTCCCGCCCACTAAGCGCATGTACAACACAAACGGGAAAAACAGGATTGTTGTAACTGTCTCAAGAAACTTGCTCGAAAATCGGTTTTCGATTCTAAGGTCTTTGATTTTCACGTTTTGCACCCGTTTGCATCTCGGAAAATGAGTAAGATTGCTTCGGCCGGATTAAATATCAGGAGAACTCAATCGCTTTTGGATTTCGCTAAAACCACAGCAACATCATCCCTGTACAGTTCCCTCCATCCACTGCTGGCAGCCAGGACCGGCAAACTAGAGTTTTTTGGAAGAAGCATCAACTCCAAGTCGTATTCATTGACCAATCCCTGCCAACCTTCTTTCCCTGCAGCGATCGTGAGGTAATCATTCAAGATCGCATCCCCGTACAGGTCTGTCCTGCCATCAACGAAAACGGCAACGTTGGGGAGTTTGTATATCAAGTACCCTCCCCAATTGTAGTCATTGAACAAACGGACCGGCTGATCAATGCCTTTCAACCAGCTAACCGCTTCAGCAGGAAATATCTCCGCCTCTTTCTCCTTGAACAAATCAACTCGATTGATTTCGATTGTTTTCAGGACAGCAGCAGTTAGCAGCAGCAAGACCATAACGGCGTTGATTATGTTCCGCGCGAAAGGATTGAATTCACTGTTGCTGGATTTCGCTTTGTTATAGAATATCTCAAATCCTGCCCAATCCTGGCGGGCTCTTGCGACCCATTCCTCCAGCGCATGTGAAAGGTGATTGGCCAAAGTAGGTGCAGCTACTATTGCAAAAGGCCCAAAATTTCTTCTGGCGGTGAGAGCTGCCCATGCAAAAATCAGGACCGGTATCAGCTCCCTGCCAGTGACCTTTTTCTCCGACAGCCCAAATACAGCCATGATCCCCAACAGCATCCACAATAAAGGCTGCTGGAAAGCCTGGTGAAAATCAGGGGAAGCCCATTCGTTGATCAGATTCTGCAGAGCTTCTACACTTACGGTGTTAAAAGGTATTTTCCAGATCTCCAGGCCGAAAGGGTTGATCAGCACTGCCAGTCCGCTGAATAAAGCAGCGCCTGTAACCCAAAGCAATTCGTTCTTGGAAAAGGACTCTTCTCCGGTCCTGATCAAAACCCGGTCAAAGATCTCGCCAACCAGAACAGCACCCAGATAGATCAACCCCAACACGTAACCGGCGTGCAGATTGCCCCAAAGCGCGAAAATTGGTACCAATAAAAGCAGGTATAACCTCCGCCGCTTCTTTCGATAAGAATGGATCAACCAGCTTACCAGGGCGAGCAGCACTAATGACATGATCTGCGGCCTGGGCGACCAGACTACGCTGGAGACTGTCCCGGCCAGTAACAGCACAGCTCCCCGCAACAGCGGATGTCCTTCCATCTGCAGATAAACCAAACCCATGGAAAGCACGGCACAGACTGCCACCCAAATCGATAAACCCGGGAAACTCCCGATACGTAATATGCCGTACATCAACACCTGGGAAAGCCAACTGTGGTTCACCCAGGGTGTGCCGGCCCTTGTAAACGAGAAGGTGTCTACTCGGTAAACAGCTTGATTTGCCCAGGTCTCCTGCCCGGCCCGCAGGTGCCACCACATATCGCTGTCCAGAGTAATCCTGACAGCCATAATCCAGATCAGTATCAACACAATAAGTGGATACAGTTTCTCCTCTGCGATCCAGGTCCTGACCTTGCCCATGACGGCCTCCTAACATCCACTTTCCATTTTAATTTTCAGGAACCCGGTAAAACAGGTTGGCTGTTTGATCTTGATAAACCAATCGCCAGCCGTCACTTTCATCCAGGAAGGAAGAAAGAGGAGATGCCTCCGGCATCAAGATCCATTCAACCCGGTATCTGTTCAGGATCACGGGCCAACCAGGCTGGAGAGTGATCACCTTTTCGTACTCCCTGGTCAGCTCTTCGCCGTAAAAGTCAGTCTGGCCATCGATAAATACCAGTTTATCCGGCCACAATCTGTAAAGCAAATACCCCCCCCAGGGAAAATAATTGAATCCTGCCCCTTCCGGGGGATTTTCCTCCAGCCAGGTGACAGCTTTTTCCGGGAATACATCTGGCGAAAACCTGTTGCCAGTGTGTTGAAAGTCCAACCGGTGTCCACTGAGCAGCATCACGAGGGTTGTAGCAGCGGTGATCACAGCCACTCCTCCACCTTTGATTTGTTCCTCAGAGGCGTCAATTCTGCTTTGAAAAGCTACCAGCCAGTTGGCAAACCTGGAGCCCTTAGCAGCAATCAGTATTCTTGAGCATGACTGGGAAAGTATCGGAATAGCCACAACCAGATAGAGGGGAATGTTGCGCCCGGAAAAAAGCGCCAGTGCGGTCCAGCCGCTCAGCTGGAGATTATAAACCCAGGGTAAACGGGTTTTTGAATTCCCCAGCAGTAACAGGGAAAGCAGGAGCACTCCCAGGAAAGGCCAGAAGACAGGATTTTGAAAATCCGGAGGCAAATACTCGGCAGTGTGACTGACCAGGTATTGATTGCCTAAAAACCCAATTCCCGTTTGCCAAATACCATAACCAGCAGGGTTGATAAATGACACTAGAAAGGATGTCAAGCCGACGAGCATGAAAGAGCGCAGCTGATTCCGGGCTAGCTGCCGCTCGAGCATCATACCTAGCATAAAGGCAGCCCAGATCACAAACCCAGCAATATACCCTCCATGTAAATTCACCCACACAAGCATAATTACCGGAAATACAGCCCAGTTTTTTCGCACGCCCAACCGCAACCTGTCCAGCTGCATGGTCCACAAAGCGGTGAACAAAATAGTGAATATGTGAGGTCGGGTCAGCCAATGCAGGCTTCCAGCAGCAGCAGCCAGGATACCGCCCGCGAGAGCGACCAGACTCATATTGCTGAGTTCGAGGCTGTATCTGTAAACCACCCATAGAGAACCTGCTAAAACCAAAGCCGTCAGCCAGACCACACCGTCCAATCCGGCAACTTTATGGGCCAGAGCGAAGATCACCTCGGCAAGCCACTCGTGGGGAGTCAACGGATCACCATATTTCGTGGAGGAGAAAATGTCTTGGGTGGGAATGGTCCTGCTCTCAATAATGTAATTTCCCAGCGTGATATGCCTTCCCAAATCTCCATCCACATTCATCATTTTCGGTCCTATCCCGAGCACAGCGACAAAAACAGCTGCAAAGAGAATTTCTCCCAGGCGGGGAAGCACGATCGATGAAATTGCCAATCCAATTTTTCTTCCAGTCATGGTTGAGTAGTAACCCCCAATCCTATTTCTTCCGGGGTAACAGGAGCGGACAAGGCATAATACACAGTATAATCCCCAATCGATTTTTCCATCCACGAAATGCCTTTCGCTGCAAACTGCTCCCGGAGGTATGAATCCAGAGGTGGATGGCGGGTGGTTATATAGGCAACCTCACCCGCTGAACGC
This sequence comes from Anaerolineales bacterium, assembly GCA_024763275.1. Classification (GTDB taxonomy): domain Bacteria; phylum Chloroflexota; class Anaerolineae; order Anaerolineales; family UBA11858; genus B10-G9. The sequence goes on from JANTFT010000060.1 coordinate 3,670, forward strand.
ACCAGCTCAGTATAGGCAGGATAGCGGTCGTCTCGCTCGGTATATCGAAAATCCAGGTGATAAGGAAGCCGAGGGCTAAATATTATTTCCTCTCCTGACAAGAAATTCACAGGATAGGAAACCCAGTAATTACTGTATCCGGCGCGGATATTCTCTTTTTTCAAAAAATCAAGAAGCTCATTTGTGTAGGATTGGTTAATCTGAGCTACCTGGTCAAATTGGGTAGTAAAACCCGGGGGTTTGAAGGTCCTGGCTTGAAATGTGGCCCCCAGATTATAGACCAGCACAAAGGATATCAAACCGACCTCATACCAGATTTTTCCCTTCATCTGTCTGGTAACCATATCAGCTGCAAAGATAGCAAGGGGAAGCATAAGCGGAACAAAATATCTGCCAGACGGATCGTCTCCATAAGGAGAAAATACAAAACCAACAGCCAGGACGACGCCCAGGCCGGCAGGAAGCCAGAGATTCCAGCGGCCCTTTTCCGTTAAACTTTTAATACTTGATATCAATACCACCAACCAAAATAACAGTGCAAATGGCAGCAGGGGCAGCATGAGCCAGGTCACATCCCAGGGCGGCCGCAATCCAGCCACTACGCTGCCTCCAAAAATCAGTAAATTCAAGATCCGCTGCAAAGGCTTCAGCAGCCATATTTCCGGATTGACCCCTGCGATTGCGCCCCCAGCCAGTTCGGAAAAGATCCTTGAATTCCCCGCCAGGATGCCAGCACTCCACCAGGGAGCAGAGCCAACCACGCCGGCGATCAGGAGCACCAGGCCGCTAAAAATCAGGTTTTTATAACCGGTCTTTCTCAAATGCCATGCCAGCAACCCGAGCACAGGGATACTGTATACCAGGCTTAATCCGATAACCCAGAAAGCAAAACCCGCTCCTAGCCCCCAGGCGATTATGCCAAGATAATACTTACGACCGGGTACAAATCCCGGTTCTCTGATCTCTTCGATTATCCCAAGTCCCCCGAGCAGCAGCAGATTTCCAATCAGGAGCATCTCTCCGTATCCTCCCAGGCTGACAGTTGTATAGAGGGTGACGTTCACTGAGGGTACCGCTGCCAGCAGTCCTGCATAGAGAGCAGCCCGGTAGGAATCGAGCAGTTTCTTTGCGAGGAGGGATGTAGTGAAAACTGTACCCAGGTAAAGAACACACTGCACAATCCTGATTGCTTGGACTGATTCTCCAAAAAACCTGAACAGCTGAGCGACAATAAGAGCGTCCAAGCTCCCCATATAATACTGACCATAAAAGAAAATAGGGACCTGACCCTGATTAATATGGCGCGCCATCAAGGCGACGATAGCTTCGTCTGCATTAAAGGGGGTAACGCTCGGAGACCATACCAGAAGCTTAATAAAGGCTGCAATCAGAACTGGTATGCCGTAGACGAACAGGGGTTTGAGCCTGCCAATTACGATGGATTCACTTGCCATGGAGTCTTTTCGCTTCCCGGTACTATCGTCCAATTGATGTATTCCTACTAGCTAAAATTATAGCAGGAGCCAGAGTGTCTCGCCGGAGAGCTTCCTATAAATACTGTAAGCTTTCCAGTGATGAAAAATTACTCCTGAAGTGCAGGTAACGACCCCTGATATACTTTTTGACATTTATGAAAAAAATCACTTATCGCCTGGTTTTCTAGAAAACAACCAACATCCCTTCCCAAATAAATACTAATAGCAGACGTTTTCGGTACGTTAACATTTCCAAAAACATACTTTGTGATATTCTCGTCAAAGAAAATATTATCTCCATAGCAAATACATCCCAAAAACTATCATCCGCAATAAAGTAAACGAGTGGTAATGCACCGTCCGAAGGAAACTACCCTTTCCCAGACAACCAACTCCCTGTGCCGATCTCTGATGTTCATATAGAACTTGCAGTTTTCTTAAGACCTAAAACAAACCTTGCAGAGTGGTTTATAATAAGGCATACTACTAAAGAAGAGCGTTATTACCTGCCAGAGAACAGGTAGGTTGCTATTTAAATGCATCCGGGAAGAAGGCTAGATGGGTGTTTTATCGCTTCGGGCTTATAACAAAGAAATTGATTTCCTTATCGACCAGAATAGGCTGGATGAGGCTATCGCCCACTGCCGCCACATCCTCACTAAATTCCCGAAACACATCGATACCTACAGACTGCTGGGCAAATCTTACCTGGAGAACGGTCAGAACAGTAATGCGGCAGATATTTTCCAGCGGGTCCTGTCAGCGGTGCCAGACGATTTCATCTCTCATGTAGGCATGAGTGTGATCCGCGAAGAAGAAGGGAACCTACCCGCTTCAGTGGCCCACATGGAAATAGCTTTTGAGAGTCAACCATACAACAAAGAAATCCAGGCCGAGCTAAAAAGGCTCTATGGCAAAAGGGACGGGATTGAACCTCCCAAGGTGCGCCTTACCCAAGGCGCCTTGGCCAGGATTTATATAAGAGGCAACCTTGCTGATCAAGGCCTAGCGGAATTAAGAAACGTTATTAAAGAAAATCCTAATCGCTATGACCTCAAAGTGCTCTTACTGGAAGCCTGCCTTGCAGGAAATCAACTTTCCAAAGCCATAGGGCAGGCCAGCGACATTCTCAAGAAATATCCTTTCAATCTGCTCGCTAACCGAGTCCTGACCAGAACTCTAAAAACACATGACCACCCGCAGGAGATGGCTATCTGCACAAAACGTCTCTACGCGCTTTCTCCTTATGAAGCCTATATTTCAGAACATGCCCCAACCCTGGAAGATGTGCCGGATCGGGCCATTACCATGGATGAGCTCGACCTGAAAAAGGATGACCAAAACTTGCGTGCTCAGACCAGTGAGGAGCGCTCCCCTGGTCTGATCGACACATAGGCGGATCACTTCAAACCTCCGCCGTGGTAGACACAGCTCCCCGGCGAAGCCTATAATAGAAGTAAGGAATAAGGGAACACTATGCCCGACGAATATAATGGACACCCATTAGCGGAAGAGCCCAATCCGGAACCAGGCAAGAAGAAACAGGATGACAACATTCCGGAATGGATGAAAGAAGCTGGCTGGGAAACTTCCAGCGGCACTTTTGATGAATCCAAACCTGTCTTCGATGACCTGGACGATGAAGACGAGATCGTGCCCGCTGACATCCCTGCCTGGCTTGAGGAAGCTGCCCCTGAGGGATTTAAATTTGACGGCCAGTCTGCTCCAGAAGAGAGCGAAGAAGCAGGCCAAGGTGGAGTCGGAACCTTCAATACAGATGATTTAGACTTTGGTGAAACCTTTGAGGAGACCCAACCGAGCACTCATGAAACTGTTCCCGGTGTTGAAGCGCCCTCTGAGAAAGAACCACTGGACATCCCAACCTGGCTTGAGAACCTGGAACTCGATGAAGACTCCCAAGAGACAGCGATCGCCTGGCTGGAGAACATGCCAGAAAGCTTGCGGGCGACTGAAGATGAGCTAAAAGCAGCGGAGGATTTTCCGGTTGCTGAACCCGAGTCCCTGGAGGAACCTATAGATGAGCTTGCCTGGATGGACGAACTTACCGGTTCCACCGATCAATCTATTGAAATAGAGACCGAAAGCGAAGCTGCGCTTTCTGAGGACCTGGTTGCTTCAGATCTGATCCCTGAATCCAACGAACCTGATCGTATATTCGATGAGGAAGAAATAGAGTCCAATAAAAATGACGTGCCTGCCTGGCTAAAAGATCTTGGAAGCGATGAAGAAGAATCAGAATCAGCTCCCGGGCCTGATAGTCAGAGTGTCGAAGAATCCTCCATCCCCCAATCTGAAGCCGAATCTGCCAAGAGCATGCTTCCGGATTGGCTCTCTGAACTGGACGAATCAAGCGAACCAGGCACTCAAGCGCCTCCCGCCGAACAGGCTGAACCTGATACTGCCCAGGCAGCTGGGGAACCGGGATCAGAGATACCTGACTGGCTAGGTGAACTGGAAAGCACACCGACCGTTAAAGACGACCAGGTAGTTGACAACCTGGAGTGGCTGGAAAGTCTTTCTGCCACTGATCAGTCACCTGCAAAAGAACCCGCAGTCCCGATCCCTGAACGCGTAGAACCTGGTCCCAATTCACAACCTCAACAGCCCGAGTCAGACTCTGAGGTATTAAAGTGGCAGGAGTCAGAATCTGAAACCGTCGATAAGACAGGAGGCGAGGAAGTTTCCTCCAGTGATGACACTTTGAACACACAGATACCCGAATGGCTTACTAAAATCGGCGAAACCAAAGAAGCCGGTGCCCCTGAGTCCGGTCCAGTTGAGGAAATTCCCACCAGCCCTCCCAAAAGCGATTTTGAGGAATCCGCTTCCTGGCTGGATCAAATCAGCGAGGAAAGCCTGGCTGAAGATGAAACCTCCGAATCCGAAACCGAGGTCCTCGACTGGTTGGGCGCTATGGATTCCCCGGAATCTCAAATCCAGGACGAATCCATTGACGAACTCCGGGGCTCTCTCACATCTGATTCCGACGTAACTCCGCAGCCGCCAGAGCTCGAGACCGCCAAATATTACACTGAAGAAGCTCCAGATCACGAAAAATCTCCCCAGGCTGCAGTTGAAGGTCTGAAAGGCTCAGATGACGATCTGCCTGATTGGCTTTCGGAGCTCCAGGCTGAAGAAGAACAACCGCTTTCACTGGAAGATGCCATTCGAGATTCGGGGCGCGATTTGAACGAGGCTGAACAGGAATTTATCAGCCGAACAGAGGAAATCAAGGAAGAAAGTATCGACTGGCTCTCCAAACTTGACCAGATTGATGAACCAGCGTCCGCTGGCGCCGAGGCAGAGCCAGAAGACGGCCTTTCGGGTGGAATACTCGATCGACTTAAAACAGCAGAAGAATCGGAAGATGAAGTCCCTGAACCCGAGGTACCCCAGTGGCTTGAGGATCTGAAGACCGAAGAGGATCCTCAAGAGACTGCTGTTCTCTGGCTGCAGCAATTTGTCAATAAGGGCGACCAGGTCAACATCCAGGACGAAATCAAACGCTATACCGACGAACTAGACCCTGGCAACTCCCTTCCTAAATGGATGGAGGATCTTAAGAACGAAGAGGACCCCCAAACCACAGCTATGCTCTGGCTCGAGAAACTCTCTCAGGGTCCTCCACCGGAGGAGCAGCTCCAAGCAACCCAGCAGGTTGAAGACACTTCGGCCTGGCTGGCAGAACTTGAAAGCGAGCAAGCCGATCAAGCAGAAGCCAAACAGGACAACCACGTCAAAGAATTTGAAAACAGTGGTGAAGGATGGTTGGCCGATCTGGAAATCGACGAGAAGTTAAAAACCTCTGAGGAAGAATTGCCAGATTGGGCTTCTAAAAAGGAACAGGCAGCAAAGGACACCCAGGAAGGAGAACCGCCCTGGATGAAAGCGACCTCTCCTCTGGAAGGCGATTTCTATACCGATGAGCTGGCCAACAAAGAGAAAGAAGTCGAAATACCAGACTGGTTAGCAGGCTACGGAGAGGACGAAGAGCTCGAATATAGCGGAACTCCTTCTGCTGCCGAAACCTCTCCAAAGTCCGGAGAACCAGCTCCTGAGGATGAGTATGCCTGGCTATCTGCCGACGACGCCCAAAAACAGCCCAAAAAACCACTCGACCTGAACAAAGCGGCTATCTCTCAACTGGAATCCATTCTGGGTATCAGCTACCAAACCGCTAAGGGCATCGTCCACTACAGAGAAAAACAGGGACCTTACCGGGATTTCAGCGACCTACTGAACGTTCCTGAAATCACAGACGAACAAACCATCGAGATCCTGAAACCTGAGGTTTTTATCAGCGAAGCTCCGGTACCGGAAAAAGAAATTCCAACCGCGGAACCTCATCCAGCGGCCAAGGCAGCAAAAAAAACCAAGCCCTCCCTTTCCTATGGTGCGCTCCTTACTAAGGCCCGCAATCTGCTTTCAGACTCAGACCTTTCCAACGCCATGGGGCAGTACAGCCAGCTGATCAAAAAGAAAAAATACCTCCCGGAGATCATCGAAGATCTGCAAGCCGCTTTTCTGGACCATCCACTGGAAATCACCATCTTACAAACGCTCGGTGATGCCTTCATGCAAGCTGACAAATTGGACGAAGCGCTGGAAGCTTATTCCAAAGCAGAGGATCTGCTAACCTGAATCAATAGTCATTCTCAAGAAGAAAAGGGATGGTACCTCAACCATCCCTTTTCTTCTTTTTTTCATCTCCCAATAAAAAGAATATACTGTCTGCTATTCCCAACTCGGGTTAATCCAAGTATACTTATGCCGTATTTGTCTATTAACATTGGAGGATTTCGTGGAAAAAACATTAGTGCTGGTCAAACCTGATGGAGTGCAGAGAGGCTTGATAGGCGAGATCATCAAAAGGCTTGAAAATCGTGGTTTACGTCTGATTGGGGGAAAATTCCTTCAGGTCAGCCGTGAGCTTGCTGAAGAACATTATGGCATTCATAAAAATAAGCCCTTTTACGAGTCACTGCTTGCTTACATCACATCCGCGCCTGTCATGGCTATGGTCTGGGATGGTCCTAACGCCGTTGCAGCGGTGCGGCAGACCATGGGAGCTACTCGACCTACCGAAGCGGCACCTGGCTCTATCCGCCACGATTTTGCCCTGGAAATCGGTAAAAATCTCACCCATGCCTCAGACTCAGTCGAGAATGGTGAAAAAGAGGTGGCCCTGTGGTTCTCTGAAGACGAGCTAATTTACTGGGATCAAACCATAGCACCCTGGGTGCAGGAATAATTCCACGATTACCATTAGATCCAAGTTCCAGGGTTCCAGCCCTGGAACTTCTTGTTTTAACGCCGCCTTTGGTATAATGCCGACACCGCTTGAACCTGATTAAATACCATGAACAGTAACCAGATTGCCGCTAAACTGGCTGAAATCCTGCCAGTTGTAAAAATGCCCGGCCGGTACACCGGCGGAGAGCTCAACCAGGTTGTCAAAGACTGGGAAAACATAAAGGTTAAGACAGCTTTGCTTTTTCCCGAAATCTACGATCTGGGCATGTCCAATCTGGGTCTGATGATCCTTTACGACCTGATCAATCAGAATCCCGGATACCTGGCGGAGAGAGCGTATGCCCCCTGGACAGATATGGAACAGGAGATGAGGAGGGAGAACCTTCCTCTTTACTCCCTTGAGTCCAAGCGTCCCCTGGTTGATTTTGACCTGGTTGCGGTCTCCCTTCCCTATGAAAGTCTTTACACTAATTTCCTCAACTCGCTTAATCTAGCCGGAATCCCTCTCTACAGCAATCTAAGGACTGCTGTTCATCCACTGGTGATCTCAGGCGGCCATGCCGCCTTTAACCCTGAGCCTGTTGCCCCTTTCCTTGATGCTGTGGTCATCGGCGAGGGCGAAGAGGTCATGCTGGAAATACTTGATGCTTTAGCAGATCTTCCCGATGACTCTTCCCGTGATCAGAGACTAGCCTCTTTGAGCAGGATTCCCGGCGTTTATGTCCCCTCCTACTACGAAGCCAAATATCACCAGAACGGGACCTTTTCCCACCTCATCAAGATAAATCCCCAGGCTCCAGATAAGGTCATAAAAAGGATCGTCCCTGTGCTGCCTCCACCTCCCCTTAAGCCAATTGTTCCCTATATCGACACCGTTCACAACCGTGCCCCTCTGGAAATCATGCGCGGATGCACCCGTGGCTGCCGCTTCTGCCACGCGGGAATCGTCACCCGCCCGGTTCGGGAACGCTCCCCGGAGGAGATCCTCAAAGCAATGGAGGAACTGATTCCCAACACCGGCTATTCAGAAATTGGTCTGCTGTCGCTGTCTTCTTCTGACTATACGCAAATAATCGAACTGGTTGAAGCAGTTAACCAGCGCTTCAGCGGCCAGAACATCACCATCTCCCTGCCCTCCCTGCGGATCGAATCGGTCTCGGTTGAACTGATGGACGCCCTGGCTGGTAAACGCCGCAGCGGTTTTACCCTGGCCCCGGAAGCCGCCACAGAAAGGCTGCGGGCGGTCATTAACAAGCCTATCACTGACCAGCAGCTGCTTGATACAGCCAGGGAAATCTACCAGCACGGCTGGCATACCATCAAGCTCTATTTCATGATCGGTCACCCCACAGAAACCCTGGAAGACGTCCAGGCCATAGCCGACCTTTCCAAACGCGTACTTTCGGTCGGCCAGCAAACCATCGGTGGCCGCGCCAAGGTTCATGCCAGCGTGAGCACCTTTGTTCCAAAACCCCACACAGCTTTTCAATGGGTAGGAGCTTCATCCCGGGAAGAGATCGCCGAAAAACTGGAGCTGCTAAAAAATCAACTTCGCGGTCGGGGACTGAAGCTGAATTGGAATGACCCCAGCGAGACCCATTTCGAGGCCTGGCTTTCCAGAGGTGACCGGCGGTTGGCCGAGGTCATCTACCTCGCCTGGCAGAATGGTGCCCGCTTTGATGCCTGGCAGGAAGGCTTCAAGTTCGAGAACTGGCTCGAAGCTTTTGAACAAGCAGGATTGGATCCGGATTTCTATTGCACACGCCAACGGGATCTCACCGAAGCCTTCCCCTGGGACCACATTGACACTGGCGTGAAAAAATCCTTCCTTCTCGAAGATTATCGCTGGAGCCTGGAAGGGAAAACCCGGGAGGACTGCCGGGGTAATTGTTATGCCTGCGGTATTCTTCCGTTGTATAACGAATTGAGACACCAAAATCCAGGTCCCCTCTGGTTGTGTCCAGAGGTCTCAACGGTCCACCAGTATAAGCACGATTAGCAGAAAGCCATGAAAAATCAGCGCTGGAGAATCACCTTTTCAAAAACCGCTGCCATGAGGTATACCGGGCACCTGGATCTGATCCTCACCTGGGAGAGAACCTTCCGACGCAGTGGACTGCCTCTCGCTTACAGTGAGGGTTTTTCACCGCGCCCGGTAATCGTTCTGGCTGCCCCCCTGCCCCTCGGCTACATCAGCCGGGGAGAGATCGGTGACTTCTGGCTTTCTGAAACAGTTTCCCGGATCGAATTCGAACGATCGCTCCGGAAGGCACTTCCACCAGGATTGGAAATCCGTCTGGTTGAGGAGGTCCATGAGTTACACGGTGACAAGCTGCCGAACCTGGTTCAGGCTGCTGGCTATGCAGTCACCCTGCCAACTGAGATGCCTAGTCTTCCAGAAAGAATAAACCGATTGCTGGCCCAAAAACAGCTTATCTGTGAGAGAAAGGGAAAAACTTACGATCTGCGCCCTCTCATTCTCGATCTCGCGATGGAAAGCCATAGCGGTCCCGAAGAGAGTATTTTACATATGACCCTATCACTTCTGCCTGGCGCTACTGGCCGACCTGACGAAGTCTTGAAAGCGCTGGAGGTTCCCGTCTCTCAAACCTTGATCGTACGAGAGGAAATCCTGT
>JANTFT010000061.1 GCA_024763275.1 Anaerolineales bacterium
GAATCTTAAAAATTTTCTACTTATCGGATTTAAAACCCTTCCCCTCTTCCAAGAACCCAGGGATTGATTTCCTGGAAGTGGGTAAAATCAGGGCATGTTATTTTCCATCAGCGATTGGATATTTACCAGGAGCTTCCCATTGAATCCAGAGCAGGCGTCCAGATCAGCGGGAAAGCCTTCCTTCAGTCAGCTCTGATCCTGCTAGCCTTCATGACCCTGGCCGGGGTTCTCACCCGGGTGGCCCCGGCCGGCTCCATCGAGCGCTTCAGCGCAGGCGGCCGGGAATTCCAGAAATATCCGATTTGCTTTCAGGGGGAATGATTCAAGCCCCGGGATGGGACAGCCGGGTTAGAGATAGCCGTGGTCGCTGAACCATTTGATGCTGTCCCGGGCGGTCTCTTCCAGGAATCTGGAGCGCAGCCCCAGTTCCCGGCGGGCTTTGTCAGTGTTGTAGCCCTGCCAGGTGGGATAGGCCCGCAGATGGTCAGGGGGATAAGGGACGAACGGCAGGGCGTCAGCGGTCTTGATATACAGGTCTATGATCTTCGGCGGCAGGGTCAGGCGGGGAGGTTTCACGTCAGCGATGCTGGCGATTGCGGAAGCCGCTTCCAGGGTGGTGTAGTTGCTGCCCCCCAGGATATAGCGCTGGCCGACCCTTCCCATCCGCGCGGCCTTGATATGAGCCGCAGCCGCGTCCCGGACATCGATGATGTTGACAATGCCCGGGGGCACCGCCCAGGCCTTTCCGCTGGCGATGGCCAGCATGATCTGGCCAGTTGCCAGGTGGACGTCGCCCGGACCCAGAACCAGGGCGGGGTTGAGGATGACGATGCTATATCCCACATCAGCAGCTTGCAGTACCAGTTCTTCCATGGCCGCTTTGATCTCATAATAGCCGTTATCTGGCAGGCTGCCCCGCTGGTAAAAGTCACGCTCGTCAGCCAGGCGATCCTCCCCGGCGGGAGGTGATCCGATGGTGGAGAAGCTGCTGGTGTACACCAAACGTTTAATTCGGGCTTCTCTGACCGCCCGGATGACGTTCTTGATCTGTTGGGTTCCCCGATCGATATGGCTCTGGACCATGGAGGGATCGCCGTCCCCGGCATAACTGGCCGCGGCGTGGAAGACATAATCCATGCCCGTCATGGCGTTTACCAGGGATGGATAATCTTCCAGAGCCCCGCTGCGCCACTTGATCTGGCTTTCTGTCAGCTGGCCGGTGGATTGAGGATCTCTGCGAAATCCGTAAACGTCCCAGCCTTCATCCAGCGCTTTCAGAGCGATATGACCGCCGATGAACCCTGTCGCCCCCAGGACCAGGACTTTGACCATGCTCAGGTTCCTTTTTCCCTTTTAGGTACAGCGTTTTGGATCAGCTGAATCTCATCCGGATAATCCAGCAGGTCCGCGGCTTCTTGCACTGTCACCCAGCGAACCTGGTCAACCTCCCCGTTCATCTTCTCCGGTTCTTCCCCCTTGACCTTCATGTGCCAGAAAAGCACTATTTTAGGTTTCCCATCCAGCAGGTAGGAAATGCTGCCCGCGTATTTGGTGATCTTCCCCACATAGCCGGTTTCCTCCAGAACTTCCCGCCTGGCTGCTGTTTTCCAGCTTTCCCCGGGGTCGACCTTGCCCTTGGGGAGCGACCAGTCCTTATGTTTATGACGATGGACTATGGCAATCTTCTTCGTTTCATTTTCTTTTTTCCAGAGGATGCCTCCGGCTGCTTGAATGACTGGGTTGTGTTTTTTTCCCAAAACGATCTCCAAAATGTAAGCTGATTTGTAATGCTAGTTAATTTTATCACAAGGGCTGGGAATCGGAAAATGCCAGAGCTCCCTAATGGTCCTCCAGCCTGGCGGCTGCCGCTTGATCGAGCAGCCAGCGGGCCTCCTCCCTGAACAGCTGGGCGGGGTATTTTTCTGGCTGGAAGGGGCCGTAAAGTACTTTGTTGAGGGTCTCAGCCTTGCTGGCACCCGTGACCAGGAAAAGGATCTGCCTGGCCGACTTGATCAGCCGGGGTGTGAAAGTGATCCGCCAGCTCTCCAGACGGGGGGCATAAACCGCCGCTACCCAGGGTTCAGCGGGGGAGTCAGTCTCCCTGACCGCTTGGGTGCCGGGAAAGAGCGAGGCTGTATGGCCGTCGCCTCCCATTCCCAGCAGGATGAGATCGAACCGGGGTGGGGTTTCCTCGAACCACTGGGTCAATTCCTGCTGGTATCTTTCGGCGGCAACCGCTGGCTGCAGTTCTCCCTGGATCCGGTGGATGTTCCGGAAAGGAATATTCAGGGGAGATAATAGAGTCCGGGTAGCCTGGCCGTAGTTGCTATCCGGGTGATCCGGGCCGACCGGGCGTTCGTCTCCCCAGAAAAAATGGGTTTGATCCCATTCCAGCCCCTCCCCTGGTTTCCCGCTGGCCAGGTGCTCGTATAGGGGCAGGGGTGTCGAACCGCCTGAAAGTGCCAGGGCGAAACGTCCTCGCTGGCGGATAGCATCCCGGCCGAGATTGATAATGGCTCCGGCCGCGGTTTCCAGCAGCTCTTCTGGGGAGGGAACGATTTGGATGTCAGACATAAGATCCCTCCAAGTATACCTGAGAGGGCCATTTCCTGCAGGCAAGTTGAAAAAAGGAATAATTTGGCTGTGATATACTTGCACAAGATGAGTAACCAGACCGGGTTGACGGTGTTATGAGAAGTAGGACAAATAATGATGTAGCAGGCAAATCTGAGAACGAGCTGATCTCCCTGGCAACGGAAGGTCACTCAGAAGCTTTCGGAGTTCTGTACGAAAAGTACATCGATCAGATTTACAACTATATCTATTACCGGACCAGCAACGGCAAGGACGCTGAAGACCTCTGCTCCCGGGTCTTTATCAGGGCTCTCAGGCATATCGGGCGCTATGAAGATCGGGGTTATCCTTTCTCAGCCTGGCTGTACAGGATTGCCCATAACCTGGTTGTCAACTGGTACAGGGACCGGGAAAGGAAAGAGGAAATACCCCTGGCAGAGCAGTATCCTCCCCCGGTGATGGAAGGGAATGTGGAGGAGAAGATCGAAAGCGAGGATGAAAAGGATCATCTGATGCGGGTGATCAACAGCCTGCCGGAGGACCGCAAAGAATTGCTGATCCTCAAACATGTGGAAGGACTGACCAATCTTGAGATCGGTCAGATCATGGACAGAACCGAAGGAGCCATCAAGGCTCTTTATCACAGAACGCTGGAATCTCTCCGGGAGGATTACGATCTGTGATCGAAGGACAAATATGCTGCGTTTAGTGATGGACAGTACCGGCGACCTGCCGGAAGAGTGGCTCAAGGAATACCAGATCGAGGTGATTCCCATTAACGTACATATGGGGAAAGAGACCTTCCTCGAAGGGGTGGACCTGAGCGCCAACCAGTTTTACAGCTGGGTGAAAAGGACCGGGCTGATACCGAAAACCTCTCAACCCTCGCCCCAGCAGTTTATTGAGGTGTACAGGAAGGTCGCCCAGCCGGGAGATGTGATCCTTTCCATCCATCTGACCAGCAAGCTGTCCGGGACTTATCACTCGGCCGTATTGGCAGCCCGAGAGCTGGAGCAGGAAGGCTACCGGGTGATCCCCTTTGACACTCTGGCCGGGACGGGGATCCAGGGTTATATGTGCCGGGAAGCCCGGGAAATGGATCGGAGGGGCGCGGATCTGGACCAGATCATCGCCAGGCTGGAGGAGATCAGGAACAGCACCGAGGTGATCTTAACGGTTGATTCTCTGGATTTTGCCCAGAAAAGCGGTCGGGTCAAGATGTTGGAGTCGATCCTGGCCTCTCTGCTGCAGATCAAGCCGATTATCACCCTGGCGCGCGGGACCCTGGCTGTTATCGACAAAGTCAGGACCAGGAAAGCCTCCCTGGAGTATATCGCCCGGGAGATCTCCAAGCGCATGGGCGGGAGCTTGACCAATACCGCGGTCATGCATGCCCATGATCAGGCGACAGCCCTGGAGGTGTCAGAGCGCTTGAAAGGTTTATTGAACATAAAGGATATGTTTGTTGAGGAGTTATCTATAGGAATCGCCACCCATTTAGGTCCTGGCACGATTGGGATCGTGGCTTATCCAGTTGCCGAAGGAACGAAATAAGTATGGAAAGTGAACAGAAATTGCCCCGAGAATTGATCAGGATCGAACGCCGTTTGGAGGATGTTCTGCAGCCGATCACCCCACCTGCAGCTTTTGTGAGAGAGCTGCAGGGGAGGTTGGATCAGGAGATGGTCAAGAAGCACAAGACCAGGAAGGTGAAGAACAATCTGCTGATCGCCGGTGGAGTCCTCGGTGCGGCAGCTTTGCTGATCACCGTCATTCGCGCCCTGACATCCTGGGAGAAGATCGCAGCTTCGATCGCGAAATACCTCCCCCGGATGGGGAAGCGCGAACAGGCGGCCTCTATTTAGTTGGTTTTCCGTTTTCACAGGTTATATTCTGGAACGGCAGCGTGTTTGGCTGCCGTTTTTTTATCGGAGGTTGACCCGCTTCCAGATCTCCGGGTGACTGAAGCTTCCCGGGGAGTTTGTATGCTACAATTTTTCTTAAGAGAGAAGCTTGATTCCAGTTAGTGTAGATTGCAGAACTGTCTAGACGCTGGCTGGAGATCAGCTCAGACCAATCTCAACAAACTCACAGGTGAACAGATGAAATCCGAGTTGGATCAGATCAAAACCTGGCTGGAAGAGGGGCAGAGGGTTGCCCTGGCAACCGTGATCAAGACCTGGGGATCCTCGCCGCGGCCGGCAGGAGCCTTGATGGCGATTTCCGGGAGGAGCGAGATCAGCGGATCGGTCAGCGGGGGATGCGTGGAAGGAGCCGTGATCGACGCCGGGATCGAGGTCATCCAGACCGGAAAACCAGCCCGGCTGCATTTCGGTGTGGCCGACCAGGATGCCTGGCAGGTCGGCCTGTCCTGCGGGGGAGAGATCGAGGTCTATGTGCGGCTGATCACAGCCGCAGAGCTGGAACGCTGGCAGCAGGCTTTCCAGCAGGACCAGGCTTTCTGCGGCATGTTGACACTGGCCGGGAGTGGAAAATATCAGCACCTGGAAGGGATTGTTCTTGAGAGCGGAGATCTCATCCAATCCCCTGCCAAGCCTGATCTTCCCGAGGAATTGAGGTTAGCGGCTGTGGCGGCTTGCCGAAGCGGGGAGTCAGCAGTCAGGACCTTCGATTCCCCTGACTACCAGGAGGTTTTCTTTCTGGTCAGGCAGCCCCCCCGCAGATTGGTGATAGTGGGTGGGGTGCATATCGCCATTCCCCTGGCCTCTCTCGCTAAAACGGTCGGCTTTGAGGTGATCGTTATCGATCCCCGGCGTCTGTTTGGGACCGATGAGCGCTTTCCTGAAGTCAAAGCTCTTTATCAGACCTGGCCCCAGGAAGCCTTCCAGCACATCGCTTTGAATGACCATACCGCAGTGGTGATGCTCACCCATGACCCCAAAATTGATGACCCGGCCATCATGGTGGCAGTGGGTTCACCTGCTTTTTATATCGGAGCTCTGGGCAGCCGGAAGACCCATCAGGAAAGGATCCAGCGCCTGGTCAACAAAGGGGTGGAGGGCGCAGATCTGGACCGGATCCATGCCCCGATTGGGCTGGACCTGGGTGGCAGGTCTCCCGAGGAGATCGCTCTGGCGATCATGGCTGAGATTCTCCAGACTTGGTATACGCGGGAGTGATATGAAGAGAGATATCACGCTGGCATTGGGTGGGGGCGGCTCCAAAGGCTATGCCCATCTGGGGGTGATCCGGGCCCTGGAGGGTCTGGGGTTCAATATCAAGGGCCTGGCTGGCACCAGCGCCGGGAGCATGGCCGGTGCTGTTTACGCTGCCGGCTTTTCCCCAGACGAGATCCTGGAGAGAGTCTCTTCCGTTCGCCAGGAGGATCTGTTTGGATTTGGCCGGGGGGCAGCCTTGCTGAGCCCAACTGGCATCCAGCGCGTCCTGGAAGGTTTTCTGGGAGAGATGGAGTTCTCCGACCTGAGGATACCCTGCCAGTTGACAGCGGTAGATCTGAAAGAAATGTCCGAGGTGATTCTCCGGGAAGGCAGCGTTCTGGAGGCGGTGCTGGCATCGATTGCGATTCCGGGAGTCTTCCCGCCCCGGGAACTGGGGGACCATCTGCTCGTTGATGGGATGGTGCTGAACCCGGTCCCGGTAAATGTAGCCAGGGAACTGGCGCCGAAATTGCCGGTGGTCGCTGTCTCTCTCTCCCCTGAGCCGGAGTGCTGGAAGGTTGTCTCGCCCTGGGATCACAAGCCAGCCAACCCGCTTCTGCGGCCAATCTCAAGATTGCGCATAGCCAAAGCCTTTGACGTTTATCTGCGCTCCACGGACATCACCCTGCATATGCTGGGTGAAACGCGCCTCAAGCTGGAGGAACCCGATATACTGATCCGCCCGAAAGTCTCCCATATCGGCTCACTGGACCGTGTGGACGTCTACGAAGTGGCTCAACTGGGGGAGCAGGCGGTCCGGGATGTTCAGGATGAGCTGAAAAGGATCGGAAAGCGGCGCCGCAGAAGAAATAAATAAAATCTGGGAGCCATTGCTCCCCTGGGGGATTTGAGATAGCCTGAAATTCCATAAAATCAAATTCCTGGAAAATATATATTGGAGTTACAGGGCACCATTCTCTGGTAGCTGATCAACCCCCTTAAATCAATACTCCAGGATGATTTGAAATCCTTTCCGGGGGAAGGGGTAGGTAAGTGGTGTAGAATAGCTTTATCCAGCATGCCAGATCTGCTTCTGCGCGTCAATTAAAGCCAATGAAGATAACCGAACTGAAGTTGCGGCACAAAATCATACCCTATATCCTGCCGATTTTATTCCTCAACCAGCTGCTTTCACCGCGGAAAGGTTGGATGATCCTGCTGGTCGGTTTGAGCACTGTTTTTGTTCTCAGCTATTACTGGGCCACTACCTTGAAGAACAATATCACTTTAGTGCGGGAAATGCGTTTTGGCTGGTCCCAGGTGGGGGATCGTCTGCAGGAACGTTTTAATCTGGACAACAGCGGCTGGGCACCAGCGGTCTGGGTCTGCATCGAGGACCATTCCGATCTGACCGGTTACTCCGGAAGCCGGGTTACCCGAGTCGGCGGAAACGCCCACCGCCAGTGGTTTGAACGGGGAGTTTGCGAGCGGAGGGGTTTGTTCACCATTGGCCCCACCACCATTACCACCAGCGATCCCCTGGGGATATTCGCGGTCACCATTGAATATCCTGCCACGACGAATATGATGGTGATGCCTCCCATTGTGAATTTGCCGGAGATCCAGATCGCGCCAGGAGGACGGGTTGGGGAAGGGGTGAACACTAAAAGGTCCTGGGATCACACTGTAACTGCCTCGGGGGTCCGGGAATATCTGCCGGGAGACAGTTTGCGTTATGTACACTGGCCAACTTCTGCTCACCGGGGCGAGCTGTTTGTGCGGACCTTTGACAGCACTCCAACCAGTGACCAGTGGGTCTTTTTAGACATGAACGCGGAGGCCCATGCTGGAGAAGGCGAGAATGCCTCGGAAGAACACGCCATCATTCTGGCAGCTTCGCTGATGAACCGTTCTCTGGAACATGGCCTGGCTGTGGGCTTTGGCGCCAACGGCAGGGAGCTGTCCTGGTTTCCTCCCCGATTCAATGAAACCCAGAAATGGACCATCTTGCGGGCGCTAGCGCTGCTTGAAAAAGGGGATCGGCCGCTTGACCGGCTGCTGGAGGTTGCCCGCCAATCCCTGCGCTTCCGATCCAGCATCATTGTCATAACCGCGGATTTAAGCGGCAGCTGGATCCAGCCCCTGCTGCTGATGAGGAAAAAAGGCATCATTCCTACAGTTCTGCTGCTCAACGCACCGGCATTCGGGGGGGAAGGCGACCTGGCCCATATGCAGGACAAACTGGTTGCCCTGGGGGTCAACTACTATACGATCAACCCTGATTTCCTTGACGGCATGGAGCTGGAGCTGTCTCCTGCCACCCAGCAGCGCAGGGAGGAATTTAAGGAAGCTCGCAAAGTTCACTGGAGGCCGTTGATATGAGGTCCCTCCTGAACAGGATTGGGAGATTTATTTCTTTCAACGAGGTAGTTTACTTCCTGTTGATCTACGTGAGCATGTATGCTGTGCTGCTTGGAGTTGAGCTGGTAGCCCGGGGAACCAGCACCGAAGTGCTGTCTGTCTTGATCCTGCTGGGCATCCTTATGGGGTGGCTGCTGAGCAGGTCCAGGTTGAATTTCTGGCTGTCCGCTGGTATTGCCATTCTAAGCGGCTTTTTGATTTCTGCCTTACATATCAGTGGTGTCGGGGCTGCCTTGAAGGATTTTCTGGGTGCTTTCCTGGATTATCTGGCCCTCTGGGTTTTCAAGGGTGCTTCTGACCCTGCCCGGATGGTCGTCCTGGGATCAGTGGTCCAGGCTAGAACCCAGGAAATGGTCTCAAATGTGGCTCTCTGGGCCGGGGACCTGCTGACCGGCTTTTCTGTTTACAACCAGATCAGCACCTTGATTACCTGGGGGTTGGTGTTGTGGTTGTTCTCCTGCTGGTTTGCCTGGGCGACATTCAGGAGAAACCAGCCTATCTGGGGTCTGCTGCCGGCAGGGACCACGCTGGCGATATTGATGACTTACACCCTGCAGAGGCGGTTCACTCTGGTCCTGCTTCTGGGGGCGGGTTTGATATTGATCGGTATGGTTAACTACGATATTAAGGGGCGGGAGTGGCGGGAGAAGGGCATCAGAGGGGCTGACAACGTAAGAGAGCGAGCCTATCTGGCCATAGTGGGTTTTTCACTGTCTGCGGTGGCCTTTGCCGGTCTGACGCCATCCATCCGGATCGACCCGATCGCTGATCGTTTTGAGCGTCTGGTCTATGGGTCAGAGGAAGGAGATGGTGAGAGCAGTGTTTCCGATGGGACGGTAGCGGTTGGGAATTTCAACAGTGACCTTTACACCATCCAGCGTTTTGCTGGACTTCCCCGCCAGAAATTGATCGGTTCCGGCCCGGAATTGGCCAAGCGCGTGGTGATGGTCGTCAGCTATCCAACCACCTCTTTTGTGGAAACCGAACTGCCAAATGCCGCCCGCTACTGGCGGGCATATTCCTATGATTGGTACACTGGATCTGGCTGGCAGTCCAGCCCGACTGTCGAGATCGCCTATCAGCCCGGGCAGGAAATCAGCGGGGTCTATACGGACGCAGTGGAAGTCATTACCCAGGAAATCCGCTTAGGCAATCCTGTCCGGGGGACCTTGTTTTCCGCTGGGCCTCCGCTCACTGTCGACCATGAAGCCCTGGTCTCCTGGCGGACCCTGGCGGAAAGCGGGAACAATGAGGTCGGGCAGAATGCGGGCCTGGAAGATCTCTTTGCGGTAACGCTAGACACCATCATTTACCAGGTGAGGTCGCTGGTGCCGACTGCCACAGATGAGCAGCTGAGAGATTCCCGGGGTGATTACCCGGATTGGGTGCTGTCCCGCTACCTGGAGCTGCCAGAAACAGTGCCGCAGCGGGTGCTGGATATGGCTGAGGAGATCACTGCCAATCAGCCGACCAGATACGATCAGGCCAAAGCGCTTGAAAGCTTTTTACGCTCCTATCCGTATACGCTGGACCTGCCAGCTCCTCCCGCAGACCGGGATGTGGCTGATTATTTTCTGTTTGACCTGCAAGCTGGCTACTGCGATTATTACGCCACTGCGATGGTTGTGCTGGCCCGGGCGGCTGGGATGCCGGCCCGGGTGGTGGTCGGCTATGTAGGAGGGCAATATGACCCGGAAAATGACTATTATCTGGTGTCAGAAGCCGACGCCCACACCTGGGTTGAAGTCTATTTCAGCGGATATGGCTGGATCCCGTTTGAACCGACGGCCGCCCGGGGCTTGATCGATGAGAAAGAGCTAACTCTGCCTCTTCCCCCTGAGCTGGTCAATTTGCCTCAGGTGGTTGAATCCGAACCACAGGGTGCTTTTCCCTGGTGGCAGATCGGGGTGGCTCTGATCCTGGCCGCTGCTGTCGGGCTGGGAGTCTGGAGCAGAATTGATGTCATCCGCTTGCGGCGCCGTGACGCTACCAGTTTGGTGCTTATCATCTACCAGCGTCTCTACCGCTACGGCCGCTGGATGGGTTTGGGCCACAGGAAAACGGATACCCTGTATGAGTTCTCTGACCGATTGATCAAAACATTCCAGGAATTTGCTAACAAGCCAGGAGGAAGTCAAAGGTTGAGGGAAGGCATTTCGGAAATTTCCCGGCTGACCGAGTATGCCGTCCAGGCCAATTTCAGCCGCCAGCCGCTGGACCAGCAGCTGAGCGAGAGCATCTTCCAGCTCTGGATCAGCCTGCGCTCAAAGCTGCGGTCCCTGGTCTGGAGAGCCTTCTGGCGGTCGCTGGCGGAGAGGTTATTCTTGAATGACAAGCAAACTGATAGGTTAGAATTGATAGGAGACGGAGCTGCTGATGGAACACGTTAAGGAATTGACGACCAAGGTCGTCCAGAATATCGAACGCGTCATTGTCGGAAAAAGGCGGGCAGTCCAGCTGGTTGTGCTGGGGCTGATCTGTGAGGGGCATGTGCTGATCGAAGATGTGCCCGGTGTGGGGAAGACCATGCTGGCCCGCAGCCTGGCCCGCTCCCTGAATTGCTCATTCAGCAGGATCCAGTGCACGCCGGATATGCTGCCAAGCGACATCACCGGGGTGGAGATGTATGATCAATCCACTGGAACATTCAAGTTCATGCCGGGGCCGATTCTCAATCAGATCGTGCTGGCCGACGAGATCAACCGCGCTACACCAAAGACCCAGTCCGCTTTGCTGGAAGCCATGCAGGAAAACCAGGTTACGATCAGTGGTGAAACCCATCCTATTCCCCGGCCCTTTATGGTGCTGGCCACTCAAAACCCTATCGAGTATGAAGGCACATTCCCGCTTCCTGAAGCCCAGCTGGACCGCTTTTTTGTGAAGGTGACCATAGGCTACCCGACGGTTACTGAGGAGATCTCTGTCATTGAAGATCAGCAGCTTGCCCACCCGCTTACTGCGATCGAACCGGTCACAACCGCGGAGAAGATTCTGCAGGTTCAGGAAAAGATCAAGAGCGTTTTCCTGGCTGATTCTGTGAAACGCTACATTGTGGAAATTACCCAGGAAACCCGGACGGCGGATTCCGTTTATCTGGGAGCGAGTCCGCGTGGCAGTCTGGCGTTAGCGAGGGCCAGCCAGGCCTGGGCCGCTATGTACGGCAGGAATTATGTGATCCCGGATGATGTGAAAATGCTGGCTGAGGCGACTCTGGGACACAGGATCATCCTCAGCTCCTCCGCCAGGCTTAAGGAAATGCGCCCGGGGGACTTGATTCGCGACATCCTCGGGAAGATCCCTGTCCCGGGAGGAGACTTCAAAGGTGAGTAGGGATCTCAGAGAGTTTACCAGGAACACCCAGGTGCGGCTGATCTTCGGATTTTTGCTGCTGGTGTTTATCGTGGGAGACGGGCTGATCTTTTACTTTTATGGTCGGGGAGCAGGGCTGGCGGGGTTGATCTGCTTGCTGGGCACCCTGGTGCCTGTCTTGCTGGTGGTGTTTTTCCTGTGGCTTGCTGACCTGGTTGTGAAGAATCAACATTAGCTCGGATTTTTCCCAGCACTGTCTGAAAAAGAGAACCGGCATTCTCAACCGAATGCCGGTTCTGTGTTGCTGGCGAGCTTAGAGGGCTTGATTGAGGATCTCGATCAGATCAAGAACTTGAATCTCATCCGTCAGCCCTTTGGATCGGATGGCGTCATCGAACATGATCATGCAGTAGGGACAGGCAGTGGTGATGGTATCGGCCTCGATTTCCAGCGCCTGTTCCAACCGCCGGTGATTGATGCGAGTATCCGCAGCTGTTTCCAACCACATCGCGCCTCCCCCGCCTCCGCAGCAGAAGCTGTTCTGGCGAGAAGCGGACATCTCCTGCACCGCGATATGTGCTTTTTCAAGCAGCTGGCGGGGCTGGTCGTAAACGTGGTTATACCGACCCAGGTAGCAGGAATCGTGGAAGGTCAGCCTGCCGTAATCCACTCCTTCAGGCAGCTTGAACTTCAGCCGGGAGAGTTGTTCAGCCAGGAATTCAGCCCCATGCTGAACCTGGAAAGAACCACCAAAGCGGGGATATTCGTTCTTGAGGGTGTTCAACCCATGGGGACAAAGTGTAACGATCTTGGAGAATTTATATTCTGAGAACAAGGCGATATTCTCTTCAACAGCTACCTGGAACAGGTATTCATTGCCCATCCTGCGGGAGGTTTCTCCGCAGCACATCTCCGCCTGGCCTAAAACGCCGTAATCGATTTCCAGCTTGTTGAGAATTTCAATGAAAGCCCGGGCGACTTTCTTGTTGCGGTCATCAAATGACCCCGCGCAGCCAACGAAATAAAGCACCTCCACTTCATCACCAGGGGCGAGAACGTTGATGTCAAGGCCTTCTGACCAGGCCATACGATTCTGGGCAGGCATGCCCCAGGGATTTCCCTGGCGTTCGAAATTTCTCAAGGTCTCCCCAACGGTTCCGGGGATATCCCCGGTCGTCAGCACCTGGGCCCGGCGGATGTCGATCACCTGCTCCGGAGGGCGTATGAAGGCGGGACAGACTTCCAGACAGTGCCCGCAGGTCGTGCATGACCACAGGAACCCTTCCTCCAGCAGAGCAGGGTTGAGGCTTGCAGCAGATCCATTTTCGGGGTCTAGCAGGGATACGGCCATGTCTTCCCGGAGCAGCTGCAGCAGGGTCCGGGGGGAATAGGCCAGGCCGCTGATAGTGG
>JANTFT010000062.1 GCA_024763275.1 Anaerolineales bacterium
TGAGTTGATCGCCGCCAGAAAAAGTGCGACAGGAACTGCCAATACCCAGTAGAGGTAATAGATCTTCAGGCTTATTTCCCGACGACGGATCTCGATCCGCCCGACAAAAAACCCGACGATCATTGCCAGCACCAGAAAAACAGGTGACGCATAGATGGGTATTCCAGAATAAATAAACAGAATTGGGTACACTTGGACCTTGTCTTTTAGATTAATCCCGGGAATTATCGAAAGTTTTTTTTATTTATGTCCATTCCCGTTGGATTCGATCTCATTGCTAGCAGGCTTGGGGAGACAGAGAGAATGCAAGATACCGTCAGGTTTGAGTCTATAGTTAAAATTCCGACGAGTGTAATTATACTCTCCTTGAAGTATCACCCAATTTCCTGCCTAAATATCCAGTAGGAATCCGGGTGACACTCCCGGGAAGCAGTCAGGTCATTCGTGCAACTCTCGGTTGAGACCTACCTAGCTGCTTCGTCTGCTGTGATCATCAGACAGAGCTCAGGGGCCTGTGGTTCCGCAGCCCCAGGGCTGTGTGGGAGCGGGAGCAGGACATGTTCCTGCAGTCAGAACCCCAGTAGTTGTCCAGGAATACAAACCGACAGTGGTACCTCGTAGATAATCAGCAAATTGACCATCTCCGTTGCTAATTGTCGTGTTTGTCCCTGCGGTTAGTACGACAGCGGGATTTTCGGCCATATATATATCTATAGCGGACTGAACACTTTGAAACTCTGCGGCGCATGCAGATGTTTGAGCATTGGCTCCTACACCACCTAGCGTCAGGGAGGTGATGCCGAACAGTAATGCAAGAATGGCGATGGTCACCAGGAGTTCTACCAAAGTAAACCCCGCTTCTTTCTTGAAAAACTTCGGACAGATGATTGATATCTTGAAAGAGAACATCTGAAAATGAAAAAAGATCAAATCTGAACCGATTTAGAGTTAATCATTGTGTTTAGCCTTATGCTTTATTATAGGATATATTTCAATGTCTCCTATGGAAAACTATATAGTGTCTTGGAGGATAAGAATTATTACACCAACCCACAACTGATCCAAACTAAATCTATGGATCAGTTTTTAGGGGGCAGGGCCCGGTCGCATTTCCAGCCTGCCTCGGTCAGTCCGCGGGGCGCTTACCCGGTGCAGTTAAAACGAGAACAGATCAGCTGGATGACCCAGGTTACTGTTGTTAACTACCATGCCGAAAATACCCTGCAGGGGACGAGAGATTTACCCGATCTTTTGAAGAAGCCTGAGCTGGCTTTTCAAGAGATCGAGTTCAGCTTGCTGCTGTTCGAGTTTACGCTCGAAGAGGCTGCGCTGGGTGTTCAACTCATGGATCTGCTCGCGGAGGTGAAGGATCACTTCGATGGCTGGAAATGAGAGATTGAGATCTTCGTGGATTCGACGGATGATTTTCAGGCGCTGGATTTCTTTCATCGTGTAACTTCTAAGACCGCTGGAATTTATGCGGGGAGTGATCAGCCCCTCATGTTCACATACCAGAAGAAAATCTAGTGATACACAGGCAATATAAGCAGCTTGAAATGAGATATAGGTTGTATCCTCATTTTTAGGGTAGTGGACAATTTCAGCAGGCATGGTAATCCCTCTTTTATTTCGAATGGCGCAATTTCTTTAATTCTTCATAAAGCTTCTGTTCTTCCGCTGATATTTTTTCTGGAAGAACCGCGCTAACACTCACGTAAAGATCTCCCTTGGCTTTTTTCTGATTGAGTTTAGGCATTCCCAAACCGCGTAAACGAAAACGGGTCTGGTTTTGCGTCTGAGGGGGGATGTCCAATCGGACAGTTTTTCCCAGGGTTTTCACCTCAACGGAACCTCCCAGGACCAAAGTATAAAGGTCAACCGGGACTGTGGTCTCCAGATCATCTCCCATACGTTTAAAACTGGGGTGCGGGGTCACTTCTATCTCCAGGTACAGGTCGCCGGCAGGTTGACCTCTTTGTCCTGGTTGCCCTTTGCCTTTCAGCCGAACTCTGGACCCGGTGCGGACACCTGGAGGAATTTTGGCTTTAACTTTGTCACCATTATTTTTTTGTATGATGCGGCTTGTGCCGTGATAAGCTTCTTCTAAGGAAATTCTTATTCTTGTTTCCAGATCCTGGGATTGTTGATGGGAACGACTTCCCTGGTAAGGCTGGTAAGTGTCCCTCTGCCTGAAGCCTGCTCCTGTGCGGGCCTCCTGGGCGGCAGCTGCTCCGAAAAGGGTCGAGAAGAAATCAGAAAAACCGGCCCCTTCCTGACCAAATATTTGCTCAAATTCCTCCGGACTTACGGTTCGGGTTGTATAAGAGGATGATTTACCCTCGGGGGAACCAGCTTTCCATTGAGACCAGTTAAAGTCTTCCGGTGCACCGCCAGCCTGGCTGTATTGTTTCCACTGGCTGCCGAATTGGTCATACTTTTGGCGCTTTTCCGGATCAGAAAGGACCTGGTAGGCTTCGTTCAGATTCTTAAAGTTTTCTTCCGCTTGGGGATTGTCAGGGTTGACGTCGGGATGATGTTTCCTGGCGCCTTTTCGAAAAGCTTTTTTTATCTGCTCTTCAGTTGCATCCTCTGGAACTCCCAGGATTTCATAATAATTTTGATACTGCATAAGGCCTTCTTGTCAATGGAATTGTTTTTCTTGTCAGTAAGAGATTTCTTTGAAATTTCTTACTCATTTAGATCGTGCAAATATCTATTGTTTGATATGGTGCTTATTATAATACGGATGAGTATAGAAAAACCCATCCTGGAGAACAGCCCGAAAAGGTTCCCCTGCCGGGCGGTGGATGGCTGCTGGACTATCGATCGCGGACAGCCCTCAGAGGTCTTGCTAGTGGGTCGTGGGTGCCTGTGGAAGCATTTGTGGCGGCAGGAAGATAAGTCAATCTTCAGCGCCTGGCCAGACTGGCGGATATGACGGAAATAATTACACTTACACCTACAGGATACCAGGATCCAGGGAATTGATTGATCGGGGGATTTGAGCACACTCTTCACAACAACAGTTCCATCACAGTCGTGTTTGGGCCTGGAATGTCAAAATCCCGCTATTAACGCACAGAAAAAGAGTATATACTGGTAGGGAAGCAAGTCGACGGCTCTCCTACCTAGAAAACAATATAGAACTCATTCTTCCTTATCAGCTGATTAATTCTTTCATCCAGGAGGGAATAATGAAATCGCAATTATCAAATCTGACCAAAACGATGTTGCTTGTTTCTGTTTCCGCCCTGATCGTATTGG
The DNA here is from genome assembly GCA_024763275.1 of Anaerolineales bacterium. Taxonomy (GTDB): domain Bacteria; phylum Chloroflexota; class Anaerolineae; order Anaerolineales; family UBA11858; genus B10-G9. The sequence goes on from JANTFT010000062.1 coordinate 3,265, forward strand.
GGTATGTGCTGTCCCGGCTGGCGTTCAAAGCATTTAAAACAGCCCCGCCGACCCAAACTCCGTATATCGTCGAGATCACATCCACTCCTGAACCTACTGCTGCACTTACTAATACCTCCGCGACCTTGCCGACAGAGACTGCAGAGTCGTCTGTAACAATTGTAACCGTGGAGCCCGACGCTTCTTCCCACCAGGTCAACGGAGTGATCTATTCCTTCGAAAATCACGTTGGTGTAGCCACCTCACTTGCCTGGAGTCCGGATGGAACCCGGCTCGCGACTGCGGATGGTGTATCCAATATCTATATCTGGGACATGGAAACCGGCTACCAGATCAAATCATTTTCGGCTTCCGAGGAGGGCGGGGGAGTAGAAGGGCTGAGCTGGTCACCAACCGAGAACCTTATTGCGGGAGGCGCTCTTGATTACAGAATCCATTTCTGGAACCCTGACACCGGGAAGGAGCTGTACTCCACGGAGGTCCATCCGGCTCGCATTGTCTCGATAGCCTGGTCTCCCGATGGGACCATGGTAGCCTCCGGGGACGATGTGGGCATTCTTAATATCTGGGATGCCAGCAATGGTGACTACATCCAGGGGATCAACGGCAGGGAATTTTTCTTCTCAACCAACGCTCTTCACTGGCAGCCGGATGGGACACACCTTGCCTGGGGTGGGCTTGATGCTAATGTCTGGATCTGGGATCTGGATGATGATTTCGAGACGCTGGTGGGGCATGAAGATTCAATATACGCCCTTGACTTTTCACCCAGCGGGGACAGGATCTGTTCCGGCAGTTGCGACAACCGGATGATCATTTGGGATGTTGCAACCGGGGAGATCTTGTTTGATGATAGCAGCCATCCTGACGCTGTTAATGCCTTGGCCTGGAACCCTGATGGGCAAATCATTGCCTCCGGTGATACCTTAGGGAACATTTTCCTCTGGAAAGCAGAAACGGGTGAGATCATCAAAATGCTTAAGTCGCATGACGGTTGGATATATGCCTTGGCCTGGAGCCCCGACGGCACCTTGCTGGCATCAGCGGGTGATGATGGTGTTGTTCGGGTCTGGGGAGTGAAATAGCCTGATTTATCGGGGGAATTGTAATGCTCACTTGCAGTATCAGGATGTGATATTGACAGTAATGCACTGGGCAGCCGGTCGCAGAAAGTGGATGCTGGAAAACTGTCATGCCACCTCTTGTTTCCTGACTTGAGGAGAACGGGTTTTCTTAAATGAAAGATGCACAGGGGATGTTGCTAAATAGTCTGAATTTCCAACGATTACAAGACTATAAGAATTTTCACAGGATGAGCTGGGCTGAAAATCCGATTATTAGTGGATATCTGGTGTGATCAGTCAGGTTTTTTTAAGAGAGATTCAGGCGCAGCTGTCTCTGTTAGTGTCATTATCAAACCAAACAGTGGGTACACCGGGTTGGCAATCATGTCCGTTTTTACGCTGTCTGAAAGGGGGTGGAAGTGAAAAACCCTTATTGCGATAAAACCATTCACGCGTGTTTGGCGCAATAAGGGTGAAAAACGCCCGGGAAGAATTGAGAAAGTCTTCCCGGATTTCTTATTTTTTTGCGGGGTTACCCGTCAATTATGTTCTTGTAACCATTTTGCAGGCTACTTTCCCAGGGCGGCAAGTATTTCTACCGCCCGCTGATTGGCATCTGTCAGCACTGCCATTAGGTACTTATGGTTGTGAAAACCGCCGCTTTCATCCGATCCGGCAAACTCAAAGTTGTGAAGTGCCTCTTCCAGCTTGGCTTGAAGATCTGCATTATCGGATTCTTGTAAAGCCTCATCCGCTGCCATAACATTTTTCTCCGCAGTATCATACAGCGACTGGAACTCTGTTTGCCAGGTTTCCACATCAACCAAAGCCGCATCCGCATTCTCGTATAAATGGCATTTCGCGCAGGCAAATGAACTTTCCCCATTTGCTTCCTCAACAGTGATCGCCCAGGAATGTCCATGCTGCATGGATGAATTACTGGCATCCTCTCCACTCACAAACATATGGCAGTTGGTGCAGGCAGCAATGGGCATTGTCTGCTGGTCTGGTACGTTGATCGCGCCAGTTCCCAGACGGATATCATAGCTGAGATGATCGGTGTCCGGAAAGCGCAGACTGCCGTGACATTGCCCGCAAAGCTCATCTGCGCTGGCAACCGGGTCATACACATTCGTCTCGGAATTGAAGTAGGCGGGTTTGTCCGGGTTGTGCTGATCGTGGCAGGCTGTGCAGGAGATACTCGGCCACTCCTCATTGTGGACAGGCGCCGTGTCGCTCGTGAACGCACCATCACTGGCTGTGAAGAAGTAGCTCAATGCTTGGACTTCGTTCATTCCCCCATTTGCCAGCACGGCGGTTGGGGCATGGCAGGCAATGCAGTTTTCAGGATCCTCTCCCTGGACGACTTCGTCCGCTGTTTCGCCTGAACGCTCCTCAGCCAATTCGCTGGCTACGTCTGCCTGGGTGTCGCTGTGGCTGCTGGTTGTCCAGGCGTCGTAGGTTAGATGATCGGTATCCGGGAAGCGTAAGCTGCCGTGGCATTGTCCGCAAAGCTCGCTTGAGCTTCCCATGGCAACGTGTGTTTTTGTCTCCGGATCGAAGTAGGAGGGTTTGTCCGGATTATGCTGATCGTGGCAAGCTGTACAGGCAATGCTCGGCCATTCCGCATTGTGATCAGGCGCTGTGTCGATCGTGAACGTGCCGTCGGTGGTAGTGAAGAAGTAGCCCATTGCCGTGGCCACGTCCATCCCCCCATTGGCCAGTACGGCGGTAGGAGCGTGGCAGGCAATACAGTTTTCGGGCTCCTCCCCGTTGATGACTTCGTCCGGGGTGACCCCTGACAGCTCCACGGCCAGCTCTCCCGCTACATCTGCTTGTGTATCACTATGCATACTGTTGGCCCAGGTTTCGAACGTCAGATGATCTGTTTCGAAGCGCAGGTTGCCGTGACACTGCCCGCAAAGTTCACTGGTGCTGTTCATCGAGAGATATTTTCCGGTCTGGGAATCGAACAACCCTACGGGCGCCGGGCTGTTTGGATAATCCTCGGGAACGTTGTGGCAGGCGGTGCAACTGATATCAGGCCACTCGGAGGTATTCATTGGAGCAGTATCCGCTGTGAATTTTCCATCTTCCGTGGTAAAAAAGTAGCTCAGGGTCTGTGTATCACTCATTCCGCCGTGAGCCAGGATAGCTGTTGGAGCATGGCAGGCCAGACAATCTTCAGCATCGTCACCGTGGAGCACATCCTCTGGCGCCTGGCCTGAGCGTTCCTCAGCCAGCTCACTGGCTACATCTGCCTGGGTGTCCGCGTGAATACCGTCTTCCCACAGAGCGAGGATATCGCCATTTTGGGCCTGGAGCAATTCTGAAAATGTTTCTGAGCCAGGGACAGGAGGAAGAGTTGGCTGCGGTGTGGCAGTCTTTTCGACTGGTTTTACAGTGGGGGTTATTTCGACTTTTGCCGCATTCGATCTAGGCGTGCAGCCTGCAAGCAGCAAGATAAAAAGCAAGCTTATTGTAATCAGAGATATTGAAATGGGCAATCTTTCTTTTGGCATTACATTCTCCTTTGATTGAAGTGTTCGCTAAATTACTGCGTCCAGCATCACCCGAGAAATGAACTAGATGTAATTAATAGATTTTCCTGTTCTTCTTAATTCCTGACTCTCCTGATCAGGAATTGAGCTGTGGTAATTCTTTTTGATTGGATAAAATCGTTGGGCCCGTTCGACCAATAGGCGATAGCATCTTTTTCTAGTGGTCGATTAAGTCGGAGGGATTTGAGTGTTTACCATATCGGTTCCCGTTCCACAGAACTTGCTTGACTCGTATATTACTTCCCCCTATGGTGAACCCCGCAACCGATAAGTTTTAACTGTCACAAGACAAAGAGAGCCATTGACTACTTCATTTTAGAACTTAATGTATTTTTTCACAAGTCTATTTCGTTATGGTATTCAGTCATTTTACTTATCTGATAATCCGGTCAGGTATCTTTTACATCTTTTTTATATTTACGTAACCGGATTTTGATTACCAGGTGGCATAATCCTTGTTATATAAATGAGATTAGAATAGATAGGAAAATCATTGCCCCGGTTTATATATAACTGACCGCACGTTTTCATAACTACGGCTAAGACATAAAGGAGAAAAAAAGGATGAGAAGACGAAGATTTCCCCGCCGGCCGATCAGGCGAAGACCGGGTATGGGACTTCCTTTCAGGCGGCGCCCGATCCCACCTAAATTGGTTGAAGCTCACAGATTGTTCGAGCAGGGTGAATATGCCCAGGCTGCGGAGCTGTACATCGAGCTGGCGGAAAAAGCCCAGACGAGAGGGATCCCCCAGGCCCCAAACCTGTTCCTCCGCGGCGCAGCCGCCTTACTGGAAGATGGGCATTCTGAAGAAGCCCTGGAAATGGTTAAAAAAGGGCTGGGCATCCTGGTTGCCCGGAAAAACTGGCGCCAATTGAAAAAAGTTGGAACCATCACGGTGGGCAGATTGAAATCCGCGGGCCAGGATGAACTGGCCGAACGCATCCGGGTTTGGCTGGAGGAGCAGGTCCCCGACAGGATCAAACAGTCAGATGCCTGGCGGAGGGTCGCTCCGGCTGCTAGATCGGGTCGGCCTAAACTCCCTTCAACCTGCAGCCAGTGCGGGGGTCCGGTCAACCCGCAAGAGATCGAATGGTACGGTGACAGCACCCCCATCTGCTCCTACTGCGGGGCTGTCCTGGACACAAATGAGTAACGATAATTTCCAGACCTGAGAATCCAGGCTGCTGGTTTCTATGTTTCGCTAAAGCAGGACCAGATCTTTAGATTAAATATCTTTGGTTCGTTAGATTACCCTGTTTATCAGAAGTCAGTGTTGTAGGTCTTGAACCAGTCGATCAGGATCTCCGGGCAGATTGTCAGGATACCCTTTTTGGTTGCGGGTCCCCAGCTGCAGGTCCGTACTGGTTCGGTCAGCCACTGGGAATTGATATCCAGAGCCATCCCTCCTTCATAATAATCGTTGACGCAATAACCCTGCCAACCCTCTTCGTGGATATATTCATTATCCGGATTTGGCACCAGCGTGAGCTGTGCATCCGGAAACGGAATAAGATTCCAAACCCCGTCAATTTCATATTCGATGGCATATATATCAACCTCATCCCCTAATTCCAGGAGGCTCATAGGGTTATCTGCCCACATATCATTAAGCTCCTTAAAATCGAATATGAACAGGGAGGGATTTGTCCAATAAAGGTTTTCGAAGACAGGGTCGGGGCAGTCGTACTCATAGCAGAGGCATTGCCCGGAGCAGAGAGAACCTCTCGGACAGTCATATCCACACATTTCTGTTTTAGCACTGAATATATTCTCCCCAAATGTTTCTGTATCGGCTGTGTTCTCGCTGCAGGAGATTTTTTCTTTCTCTTCACAATAACAGGATTCACTGCAGTAGTAATCTGCGGGGCAGTCATCCCCACACATGAACGTTCTAGATTCGAAAAGGTTTCCCCCTAATTTATCTGTATCAACTGTGTTCTCACTGCAGGAGATTTTCACTTTCTTCTCGCAGTAGCAGGTATCGGTGCAGTACGAGTCTGCCGGACAGTCGGCGCCGCACATATAAATGGCCGGGTTAAAGGAATTTATACCCAGGGTGTTGAGAGCAGTTGAGTTTATACTGCAGCCCAGGATCGGTTTGCCTGTATCGGGATCCTTGGGTGAACACCTGACCCCGATGCTGTCTTGCACGCAGATCTCAGATTCACCGCATTCCGTTTTGGTATTTTTACATCTGCCTTCCTGGCAGGCCGAGCTAACCATTTCCCGCTGGCTTTTGCTGCAGTAGGCCTGCCCGCAGTCAGAATTCTCCGCGCATTTTTTCCCGGGTAGAATCCCTCTACCAGGGGAGCAGCCAGCGATGAGAACCACCGCGGTCACTATAAACGAGATCATGAAAAGCGGTGCTGATTTCATCCTCATTATTACCTCCCTGCTAATGCTTGTGTAGAAGGTATTGGGTGACAGTCCTGCTGGAATTATGATCCTCCGAGAAGATGGTGGGGACCTGTGAGGCTGCGGGTGCTGAATGGCTATGTTTTTTATAGCATAACTGGTGTTGAAAATCAAATCTCGGATAATGGGAGGATTGGAGCATTGTTTTTTCTCGTTTGAATCTATTACGGAACTGGGGAATTCTGAAGCAAAAATGGTATAAATAAAGAAAGAAATGTAACATCTACCTATCAGCAGACATCGTTTCTTATACTTGCGGATGTTATGCCGGGGCAAAGTGGTCATTATTATAAGACCGGCATTCCCTGCATTTTATTTGGGTTTATTCCTGTTCTCAGTTTCCCTTTTATTTGTTGATCGGAAAGCCAATTGTAACTTTTTACCGGGTATCTTCGTTTACCAAGTAGGCGGTGTGTACGCGTATTGGATGTCAACATTTACTAGCCCAAGGAGGAGGTAATGGTTATCACTCGTAAATGCTGGACGGTCCTGGCTTTCTCCATAGCCCTGCTGCTAGCCGGCTGCAGATGCGATAATAGCGTCATCCCTACTTTCTACGGGATTGGTGACACACCTGCTGATGGAGAGGTTACATCACTGAACCCATCCTTTGACTGGCATGGGAGCGAATCCTGCACTCCAGATGAATACATCCTTCATGTGGGAACCGATACAGGCTTTCCATCAGCCCCCATCCACACCAATATCTCATCGGACAACCTGCCCTTTGTCTATCAGGGAAGCGACTTTCTCCCCGGGCGCTCTTACACCTGGAGTTTAACCGCTGTTAATGGTGCTCAAGGAAATGACCCGGTGGTCTTCGGACCGGAAACAGAGGTAGGCCAATTTTTTACCGGCCCAATTTGCGCTGGCGAACCCCTGATTGCGCCAGAGCTGTCTGACCCCGAACCGGCAGGCTGGATCGAGGAAGAGTACCTATTCAAGTGGTCCTATACTGGTGGTTGCTTGCCATCATCTTATGAGGTGCAATTCGCAACCGACGCGGCCTTCGCCAATGTCTTTCTGACCGCGAACACCATGGAGGCTTATGTTCAGGAGCTGCAAATGGCATTCCCGGATTGTTCCTCCTTGTTCTGGCGGGTGCGGGCCAGCGACGGCATCTCGTTTGGTCCGTGGTCTGATGGGCGGGATTTCCATTATGTGCTTTCAAAGGGCTGTTACCAATGGCACTATCTCTCCGATGATTTTGCCTGGCTGCATGTCCGGTTGGAGAAGGATACCTGCCAGCAAACTGGCTACATGTCCGCGATAACCGCCTCACTCGATCCGGGATGCATGGCCGATGGCATGCTGATTATTGGCAATGCGTCTTCCTCGGTTTACATGAAGAATTTTACCGTCGATCTCGGTGCCGGCCCCTGTCCTTCCACCGGGTTGGATCAAAAGACAGTTAATTATCAAGCAACTTTTGGTGTGCTTACCCCAGGAACGTACTGTGTCTCGATCAGCAGGAACCAGTTGGTCGGAGACAATGCTCAACATAATTTGATGGATGGGGTTTGGACCGATCCTCGTGTAAATGCCATTGTTGCTGAGGAAACGGTCCAGTTGGGACCGGGCAATCATGACCTGCAGATCCTGTTTGTCTGGGATGAGTACGAGGCCCAATTCCTGACTATTCCGTTGGGCCACACCTTTGACTGCAAGACCGGCCCCCAGAAAGTCTGCCCCACCATCGATTTCGCCGCGGCGGGAGAGGTAATCCCTGTCTTAGCCAGGGATCGGGGTTCAGATTGGAAGCTCACCCAGCTGAATGGCTCTCCGTGCTATCTCAACCTCCCTGATCCATTGATCGAACAATATCTGCCGGATGTGGGGGATCTCAGCGCACGGATCGCCGGATTGCCAGCTTTTCATCCTCCTGATCCCTGCGTGCTTCCTGATTCAGAAGCGCAGCCAAAGACTTGTGCTGACTATACTGATCCGGTTGCCTGCCGGGAAGCGGGCTGTACCTGGAGCAGTCGAACGGGGGCATGTGTCCCGTAGTCAGGTATGTACTTACGTAGATCCAGGAGGGCTGGCGCCAGTCAGTCCTCCTGGTCCTTATCGATCCAGAAAGCTTAGATGGCAAACTGCCCAGCCAATGCTCAGCAGTTAATCGGTAAGAGGTCTGCCTGAATGCCTGCGCATCCAGGTCGGTTTTAATGAATTTGGGCTGTCAAATTGCTCCTGAGACAACCCCTTTGTAATTGATCGATTGGAATTATTCTACAACGAAGGTTATCTTGGCATTTACCCGGTATTTGACGATCTTGGAGTCCTCGACGATTGCCTGGACGCTCTCGACGTAGACATGCTTGACGTTACGGACCGTTTCAGAAGCTTCTTTCACGGCTGCTTCCAGAGCCCCCTCTATGGTCTTTCCTTCTGCCAGGATCTCGATTACTTTTGCAAGAGCCATATTCGTTCCTCTTTGTTCTGGTGAATGTTTAGCTGATCAGGGACGGGAAAGGCCTGGTTTGCCTACAGGCCGGTTTCTAGAGCCCTTTCAGCAGGGTCGCCAGCGCTAGCAGCACAAAGGCACCGAAAATCAACCAGAAGGAAAATCCGGAAACCACGGGGATGGGGGTATAGGCGCCGAGGAAACCGAGCAAACCGGCGATGACGGCGATGACCCAGGTTGTTTGTTTGGGGGGGCTGAGTCTCATTTTGTTCTCTCCTTGATGTGTAGTTGATTCAGGGACTTATTAAAGTTTATCCGGCGAATGGATCAGGTGGATTTTTGTTGTCTACCAATTATATCTCAGGCATTAGGTCTGGTCGCCTGAAAGGTTTCTTTCTATCCCCAGGAGTTTTCGGGAATAGACCGATTCTCTCTGGTGAAATTCCCTG
>JANTFT010000063.1 GCA_024763275.1 Anaerolineales bacterium
CTTTTTAGACAGCCCCTTGTCAGGGGACCTCAGGCCGGAACGAAATACACATCCGTGGGGGTAAGTTTGCTGTTCCTGATAAACTGCGGTTTCAGTTTCATGCCGATCCAATCCAGGCTGGCCTCCAGGGGGTCTACTCCCATCAATCTGCTCAGCAGCAGAGTGTTGACTCCTTCAAATTCAACCTGGATCAGTACAAAGGGAGTTTGGTCAAGGAAGGCCTCAGATCCAAAATGGCAAACCGTGAAGGCGTGGACCCGGGCCTCTCTCTCTGTGATGTCGATCCAGTTGGTCTCTTCTCCTGAATACATATCGCTGCCCCGGGGAGTGGCATAAGTATAACCGCTGGCTGGGTCCTGGCTGGCCAGAAGATGTTTATTGGTCAGCCCGGCAAACCAGGGGCTGTCCTGGGCATAGGAGTGAAGATAAATCATTGAATACGGCTGCTCGATCGAGATGGGAGCCATATTCTTCAACCAGGCCAGCGCTTCAGGACTTAGATCTCTCGGAAAAGGCATATTGTGGACAATCGTGCCGCCCAAACTTTCAGGTTGTTTTTCAGGTAATTTCGTCATCGCTCCTCCCTATTCCTTCTCCAGTATGCTGACTGTCACATAGGTGCCCGTTCCGGCATGGGAATGGATCGCCCCCTTACGAGCATCCTTCACCTGCAGGGTATTGTCTTTGAAGTGTTTCTTGACGGAACCCTGCAGCTGCCAGATGGCAAATACCGCCTGCATCAAACCGGTGGCCCCCACAGGATGTCCGCAGGCTATCAGACCACCTGAGGGGTTCACTGGACATTGGGGTTTTTCAGGCAATTTCAGGCCATAATCGATATCCGGTAAGAAAGCTTTTCCAGAAGCCGCGAATGGGCCACCCTCGCCGTACCTGCAAAGACCCAGATCCTCATAGGTCTGAATTTCACTGGAGGTATAGGCGTCATGGAGCTCAACAAAATCCAGCTCTTTCAACGGATCATGTATTCCAGCGTGCTTGTAGGCCATATTCCCTGCTGTGCGGCCAGCCCGGAAGGAATGAACGCCGGGATAGCGTGTGCCGTGATCCCAGAGCTTACGATAATAAGCCATGGTTTCTTGGGATCCTTTCTCCTGTTCCGTAGCATAGTCTTTGATGAAGGTCTCATAATCCACATGGGGCCGGTCGGCCATGCGCATGGCATCTGTGCCCCGACCGATCCCGGTTACCTTCACCAGCGGCCTGGGTATCTTGGCTCCCGCCTTTTCCAGCTTTTTGATCCCCTCTTCTGAGGCTAGAATGGTGGCTGCGGCGCCATCGGACATGACACAGATATCCAGCCTGGTCAGCGGCCAGGCGACCATTGGCGCTTCCCGCACATCCTGGATGGAATAGCGATTCCTTTTTTGGGCGTAAGGATTATGGTAGGCGTTGATGTGGTTTTTTACGCTGACATGAGCCATCTGCTCTACGGTTGTGCCATATTCTTTCATGTGCCTGGAGACCATCATGGCGTAATATCCTGAGTAAAAACCGCCCACTGGATAGTCAAAGGATACGTCAGATGCGAGAGCTATGAATTCGTTACCCTTCCAGGTTTCCACATGGCTCATGATTTCAAAGCCGTAGGCGACCACAACGTCCATGTGCCCGCTGGCGATCGATTTCCAGGCTTCCTGAAAACAAATCCCACCGGTGGCGCCCCCGCCTTCTACCCGGTGGCTGGGCTTGGGGCACAATCCCAGATAATCATGGGCCATGATAGCTGCCATTAATTGACGGCTGAAGTGGTCTGAGAAATAAGAGGCGACTGAGCCATCCACAACAGCTGTGAAATCAGGGAAACTGATTTCCAGGTCCTGGATGGCATAATCGTAGGCTTCTTTAACCAAAGCCTGGAAGTTCTTGTCCGGACGGGATTTGGCAAACTTGGATACTCCTCCTGAGATAGCATAGACGGGTCTCATAGATCCACGCTCCCTTCGTCACATGTGACGGATAAGTAAAAGCACACAAGCCATTAACAGCAGTTTTCCTGCTGGTCAGATCATCAGCATAGCGCCATTCTGTCAGACACCAGCAAACAACAATAACAAGCAAGAGTAGCGTGGGGGAAACCCCCCGCGGATGTTTTTAAGAAGGGGTTTGATTTTCTGGATCGATAATTTCAGATTCGGGTTCAGGCTTAGATTCGGGTGGTTGGGGGGGATGCGGGCTGCCGCCCCAACTGGAGGTGCTTAGAATGTCGCCTCCGCTGATTTTTGGAAAAGAATCCTCGGTCAATTTGCGCAGTTCGGTGAGCTCCTCCAGTTCAGCTTCCCGCATCAGACGCTGGGGCAGGTACTGAATTTCAGTGATGCCCCGGCGTAGATTCTGCCACCAGGAGGATTTGATGATGGAGCGTAAGAACTTGCCCAGTTTTCGGCCTGCTTCAACCATACCTTCAGGCCCGAGCACCAGAATGCCGATGATCAGGACAAAGACAACTTCCAGAGGGCCGACGCCAAATATATTCATGAGGAGGATTCTTCTGCGCCTGAGTGGATCTCGCTCAGGGACTGTTTGATTTCCTGCTGGCGGTCTGCCAGGGCTCCCAGGACTCCATTCACAAAACGCGGAGCGCTGTCTGAACCGTATGTCTTGGCAAGCTCAACAGCCTCGTTGATCGCAACTTTCAAGGGGGCATCCTCGGCGACCGCAAATTCCCACAAAGCTATGCGGATGATATTTCTGTCAATCACTGCAACCTGGTCCAAAGGCCATTCGGGCGCATGATCGGAGATAAAGCGGTCCAGCTCAGTGCGGATAGGCAGCACGCCCAAGACAATGGAGCGGAAGAACTGGAGCAGATCTTCCTCGAGTTCAGCATCCGCGGTTCTTTCTTGCAGCACCGTGCCTACCGGGTGATTGGTGATGTCCAGTTCATATAAGGCCTGGAGGGCAATTCCTCGAGCCCGGGTACGGTCCTTCATACAGAATCAATCCTCAGGGACCTGGTTGTTCTGGTAATCGATATCCTCGATATGTACGTTAATGGTCCCTACATCCATGCCAACCATTTTGGAAATGGCCTCGGAAACCTTTTCCTGAACCTCTCGGCTGGTTTCGCGGATATTGGCCTTGTCGGTTAATATCAGGTGCAGATCTGCGTAAACAGAGCCGTCTTCTTGCACTGTGATATCAACCCCATCATCCCGGCTGCGGCTGAACAGGGTGTTCACGCTGCTGGGCACCTGGGCCAGGCGGCTGACACCCTCCACCTGCAGTGCTGTCAGACGGATGATTGTCGCCAGGACTCCAGGAGCAATGGTTGTTTTTCCCGGGGGACGTTCTGTTTCTGCCATAGTATCTCCAAGGTGTTGCTGGATCACTCACTTATGAATCCTCTGTATTATAACCCATCGCTGATTAAAACACAGACGGCCGTGTTGGTCACGGCCGATCTGGTATTTGTTGCTGGGCGGGTTTCACGCTATTTTGCGATCACTTCCCGGCCACGGTAATAACCGCAGTGGGGGCAAACCCTATGGGGCAGCCGCATTTCTCCGCAGTTACTGCACTGAACCAGCTGTTTCGGTTTTAACGCATCGTGCGCGCGGCGGCGGTTCTTTCTGCCCCGGGAAGTGCGTTGTTTTGGAAGAGGTGTCATATCATCAACTCCTGCATAATTTCAAACACGAATAATCGCGGTGATGTCGTTTTTACAGCAGGTAGATTATACGGAGTGCCCCGCTTTAAGTCAAGGTGATTGCCTGACCCATCCGGGATCCGGTCAGGCGTGGAACTGCTGCGGCTCGAGAGAGCTCCGGATTCCAGGCGGATCTTCCAGCAGGGGAGTTTCCTGAGAACGACCCTCCGGCAGGAACCCCGGTGGAGCCCCGTATCCGGCATTGGCGAACATCCACCAGCGCAGGGTCTTTTCCTTGACACCCAGAGGCTGCAGCAGGGTAAAAACCGCCCGGCAGAGCAGCTCGGCGTAGCGGTCCACATCAACTGCAGACCGGGGGGGCATTTTTCCCAGATCCCAGGCGAAAACGCCTGGTTTTCCCCTGGTGTAGAGAAAGCGCACCCGCTGGCCGGGGATGAAATTCTTGCCAATGCCAGCCAGCTGGGCTGCCGCCCTGGCTGCCGGAGAGGGGACCTTGTACTCCGCCAGGCCGCGGCTCAGTTTCTGGGATACCAGCAGCTCCTCCAGGGGGATCTCCTGCCTCCGCAGAGCCCCCAGCTTTTCCTGAAGCAGGGCATGGACCTGCGGGAGCTGTCCTGCCAGCTGGCCGGCGTCCGGAGCCTGTCCCAGCAGCTCCAGGATTTCACGCTGGACCTTTTTCACCCATTTTGAAGTATCGCTGCGCCTTAACTCTATTCCGCGCACCTTCCAGGTTCCGTTCTGAAACACCCCGAAATAGCGGTTGGCCACCGGAACGCGCGGATCCGGTCGGGAGCTTAAAAAAGCGATCCAGCGGTAGATCCCGTCCAGACTGATAGGCAGGCCGGTCCGGTCCAGGATTTCCTCCAGCAGGGGTTGAAAATCGCCAATTTGCTCGGCACCCGCTTTCTGGACCCACAGCCCGTCGACATACATGTGCAGAACCCTGAAGCCCAGGTCCTCGGCTGCTTCCTTGGCCCGCAGCAGTGCTTCCCTCCCGTAGGCAGTCACCGCTTCATGGGCTTCGATGCGCCCAAAGCGGGCGTTCTTGTATCCCAGATATCCAAAGCAGGTGACCAGGAGCCATTTGTGAGCCGCGGCTTGAGCCTGGTAAGCCAGGAAGCGGGCATCCCGGGGACTCATGCCCGCCAGGGCCTGTTTGATGCGGATCCTTTTTTCAAGCAGCGGCTGCAGCGTGTTCGGGACCAGCCCGCGTTGATCCTGGTTGATGGTCAGCTCCAGCTCGGGTACGAAGGTGTTGTTTGCTCCCTGTTTGCCGATGGTCTCCGGGGAAATGTTGAAGTGCTCCATGATGCTGGGGTACATGGAGATGAAATCGATTTCTGCCACATTGGCATGCAGGCCGACCGTGGGCTGGTAGACCAGGCCTCCCCGGTCAGCCTGGAGCAGGTTATAAGCCGATTTGGACCATTCCACCTGCTGTTTGTGCCAGGGGACCAGCACGCCCTGGCGCAGGGCGGTCAAGATCTGCATGGAAGAGATCCCCGTACCGGGGGATACCCGAGCAGCGGTTTGGATGCGCAGGCCGGTCACCCGGGCCATTTCAAAGACCCCCTCCAGCCCGTAATCATGGTACATGACCGTGTTTTCTGTGGAGATATGCAGCCGCCCGAACAGGCGGGACTGGGGTCCGCGGTAGATCACCCCACCGTAGGAGTGATAAAAGCGCTCATCCCGGCGTTCAACACCCCGTCCATCCTCCCGGTTCAGGGGCAGGCGGATGTGGTGTTTTTCCACCAGCTGAATGATTTTGGCGATCAGCCAGCTGTCTCCCCAGACGGTCAGCAGCAGGTCGGGGTCATAACGAAGCAGCAGCGCCCGCAGTTTGATCAGCAGGCCCCGTTCGTCGCTGAAGGGAAAGCTGTAATCCCTGTCGTTCAGGTGCACCTTCAGCCGGGTGGGTTCCCGGTGGCCGGGATTGATGTCAGGTGCCAGGGACATCACTTGTAGGGGCACTGGCGGAGCGTCGATACGCCAGGGTGAGTCCCGGGTTTCCAGGGATTGGATCTGGCCGTCCTCTGCGGCCTGCACCCGGCAGCGGGCCAGGGGGAAGACCCCGCTCCGGGCTGCGAAGCGGAGGTCAATAGGGATGTCGGCATTGTAGTAAGTCAAATCAGGGAAGACCTGCTTCAGGTGGAAGAAGAGCCTTTCCTGGGCCAGTGGGGTAGGAGCGGTGATCTTCAGCACGGCCAGGGGCTGCTCCGCAAACAGGTCCTGTTTTTCGGCCCGTGCCAATTCCAGCGGGAGGGACAGCGATTCAAGGTGGCGCCACAAAGCCCGCAGATCGGTGCTGGCCCCGTGAACGAAGAAGGAGGTCGGAAAGGGCTGGTGCAGCCGGTGGCGCCTGGTACCATTCTGATCCAGGATCCAGACGATTACGCCCTGGACGGGGTCGGGGTAAAGGTCCAGCAGCCAGCCGTGGAGCTCATTCCCGGAGGGCATGGCGAAGTTCTGCGACTTCCCGCCTCAACCGAACGACTTCCTTGTGTTCTTCCAGCAGCATAGACAGCAGGAAAGTCTCAAATGGCAGCGCGTGTGAGGCATAGGAGGCAGCGGAAAGGTGTTTCTGAGCGGATGCAAAGAGATCATCCAGCACCTGCTGGTCGGAGCTGCGCAGGGCCCGCCGGAAACGGGCAAAAGCAGCCCGCTCTTTCAAAAAGGTTTGCGTGATCGAGGCTACGGTTCGTCCCATGGCTTTTCCTACAGCAGGGTAAGCTGGATGGCGGGGGGAGGGGGTTCAAAGACCCAGGCCCGGTCGGCAGCTTCCCGGACCCGGGATAGGAACGGCTCCCCGGATGGCTGGGGGTGGAGTACCACCAGCACCGGAGCGCGGCGGGCTCTTTTCGTCAGACTGAAGAGACAGCTCTCCAGCAGCCTGAGGCGCTCGTCCAGGGAAGCGCTTTCATCCTGGAAGGTGGCAAGCAGATTCAGCACCAGGGTGGGAATCCCGCCCCGGGCAGGCCCCTCCAGCAGAGCCGCCATCTGGTAGCAGGTGAAAGCCCGCGCCACCCGAACACGCTCCAGGGCTGGATAGAGGGGCAGATCCCGGCGCCTGAGCTCTCGGTTGAGGCTCAACAGGTCAAAGCGGTTGCCTCCGTCAAGCACCCGGACCGGACCTCCCCGGGCGAGCTCGGCAATGAACTGCAGTGAGGCTTCTCGCTGAAGAGGGAGGGGAGCGATCAGCAGCTGCAAAGAGGGCGTGGGGGGTAAGGCTATCAGTTCCATACCCTAACCTTATCAGGTTGGGGACTGAGCGGCTATCCCCGTTTGGCTGAAACCGGGGATGAAAAAGAGGCTACCCCGAAGGGGGAAGGGGGTCAGGCGACCCACTGGGCAAAATCCCAGTCGGACAGGGTCTTGCGGAGTTCTAATTTGCTGCGCAGGCCGAATTTGTGTTTGGCGTTGCGCAGGTGGGTTTTCACGGTGGCAGGGGAGATGAACAGCTGTTCGGCGATTTCTTTATTGGTGTATCCCAGGCAGGCCAGGGCAGTGATCTCCTTTTCGCGGGGCGTCAGAGACTGCCAGGTTTGCAGGTTTTTAGCTGCTTGCTGGCGGTGCTGCAGGGCAAAGCTCAGCATCTTCTGACCGATTTCATTGAGGGGCTGGTTCTCTTCCTCGGCCAGGCGCGAGAGCGCCAGGCTCAAGGGCTGGTCCAATTTGACAAAATAGGCCGGCTGAAGCAGATATCTGAGGGAGTTCAAAACACGGGTCGGAAACATGGCTTCCTGCGCTAATCTAGAACATCTGTTCTGGATTATACCCGAAGAATCCCGGGTTGGCAAGAGGTTCTCTGGCTTTGGGCGGCAGGGAGAGCGGGAGAGAGCAGAGTGCCTGGCAGGAGCGGTCCGGCGTAGAAAAAAAGGGGCTGTCCTCAGGATCGCCCCTGGCTGTTCACTGGGGAGTCAGGATCAGCAGGGATTCCGTCTGGCGCTGCACCTGCTGCGCGTCCCAGAGCATGGGGTGGTAGTAGATCTTGCGCCATAGATCCGCCATGTCAAAGTAGTGGGGGTGGTAGGCATGCCCGGATTGCCCGGTGGTATGGATGCTGAGAGAATTGCTCAGGTCGTTCAGGTCCACGATCATGCGCATCGAGGGCAGCCAGTCGATCACATAGGGGTTTTCTGGATCCCAGCCAGTGGCGTTAACGATACTGTTTCCTCCCGAGCAGGGCAGGGGCCCCCGGTTGAAGGCTCCTTTGATCACCGGGAAGCTGTTCATGACCTGGTTCTGGAAGGTGATGGTATGGATGTCCCCCCACTGCCAGACGGAGGGGTCGTTCCCGAGCTCTCTTTTCAGCTCCCGGTAGGCTTCCTTCAGAGACAGGCGGAAGATGTCAGCCAGGTATTCTCTGTCAGCTGTGGAGGCATCATCCCACCAGGGGCTGTCCGGTTGGCTGACCAATCGGCGCATGACTTCTTTGGCCCGGGACTCTACCCCGATCTGGTAATCCTCCGGGAGGTTGTCCGGGAAGGTGTTGTCCAGCAGATTCTGCCAGAAAACCATGTAGAGGGCTGCCGGGGAGGAATCCATATCCGCCTGGTAATCCCAGCCCCGCAGCAGATCCTGGGCCGCCTGCAGGTCGGGATCCGAGAATTGCTGGTCCAGAAGGAAGGGCACCAGTATGGCTGCCAGGGCATCGTAATTATCTCCCTGCATTTTCTTGAGATAGGTCAGATTGATGGGGCCCGGGGCTTCGTTCAGCAGTTCCGTGATCCGCTGGGCGCGGAAGCCCAGGTCCCACTGCTTGGATATCAGATAGGGATAATCGGTCCCCACAACGGCATTATTGGCGGTGACGATATATCCTTCCTTGGGGTTGAGAACGTGGGGCAGATCATTGAAGGGAATATATCCCTGCCATTCGTAATCACCGTTCCAGCCGGGAACTGGCAGCATGCCATTGTGTCCTTCTACCCGGATGGGGATACTGCCGGGCATCTGATAGCCGATATTGCCGTCCACATCAGCGTAAAGCAGGTTCTGAGCCGGTACGGTAAAGTTCTTGGACGCTTCCCGGAATTCCTCCCAATTGCTGGCCTGGTTGAAATCCCAGATGGAGCAGAACAAGCAGCCTGGTTCCAGGGCGGTCCAGCGTAATGCCAGGGCATAATTCTCTGGAATTGCCAGCCCGCTTTCTTCCGCGAACGCTTCCAGGCCATATACCGAGCCGATGATCGGTCCGTGTTGGGTGAGGTGGACCGCTAGCTCAACCGGATCACCCCCGGCTACCTGGATGGTTTCATTGATGACCTCCATTTCCTGCCAGCCATCAGGGGTCAGGTAAAGATTGGGATTCTCAGGATTGATTTTTTCGATATAGAGGTCCATCACATCCGGACCCACATTGGTGAAACCCCAGGCGATGCGGTCGTTATGGCCGATGATGATCCCCGGGACTCCAGCGAATGAAAATCCGGCCACGTCAAGCTGGCAGAGCTCGGTTTTTTCAAGGCAGTGCAGGCCCACTTCGTACCAAATCGAGGGCATCTGGGATCCCAGGTGGGGGTCGTTCGCCAGATAGGGCTTTCCGGTATCGGTCAGGTCTCCGGAAACAGCCCAGCTGTTGGATCCGATGGACTCAAAACCGCCGCCGGTAAGCTGATCCAGGGCAGCAGCGGAGGTGCTCACTTCACCGAGAAGGGGAGCCAGCAACCTTACCAGGTCATCTCCGGCTTGGCCTCCACTTTCCTGGCTGGTGCTTTTCTCTCCGGATGGGGAAAAGCCTGGCACGATGAGGGGGTGGTCCGCAGGATATTCTGGATAAAGGAACTCCAGTTGATTGCGGGGAAGGGTCTTGAGCAGCTGGGCTCGCTCGATCTCAGAGTCCAGATTGGCTCGCAAATCCCAGGCCATGGCTTTACCCCAGGTGAGGCTGTTCACCGGAGTCCAGGGCTCTGGCTGATAATCCTTGTTGATCAGATTCAGGAAATAATATTCCAGACTCAACGAACTTCCAGCAGCTTGCTCGAGATAGGCGTTCACTCCACTGGAATAGGCTGCCAGGATGGCCTGTTCTTCCTCCCCCATCATCTCCACTTCCCGCTGGGAGATCCTTTCCCAACCCAGCGTGCGCAGGAACTGATCTGTTTCCAGCATCGATTTTCCGAGCAGCTCTGACAGCCTGCCGGCGCCCAGGTGGCGCCAGAAATCCATTTGCCAGAAACGGTCCTGAGCATGGACATAGCCCTGGGCAAAGAACAGGTCATGCTGGGTGGATGCGTAGATCTGGGGAACACCGTAGCTGTCGCGGTAGATCCTGACCTCCCCCTGCAGCCCGGGTAGTTGGATTTCTCCATCCACGATCGGAAAAGACTGGCTGGCTTTGTTCTTAACGTAGGGGGGGGCGATCAGTGCCAGGCCGCCTCCCAGGATGGATAGAATCACAAAGACAATCAAGCCGATTTTTCCGATCTTTTTTGCCATGAGGAACCTCCAATTGGATACGGATAAATAGATTGGAATTTATCGTTATCTTTAACACCACCGGGCGAGGTGTAGTTACCCTCCGTTCTTACCCAGGGTCATTCTCAGATAGCTTTCAATAAATGGGTCCAGGTCACCGTTCAGGACTGCTTCTGTATTGCCCATTTCAAATTCCGTGCGATGGTCTTTCACCATGTGATAGGGATGCAGAACGTAGGAGCGGATCTGGCTTCCCCATTCCGCCTTCTGGTACTCTCCCCTGAGCTCGTCGATCTTTTCTTTCTGCTCCTGTTGTTTCAGAGCCAGCAGCCTGGCCTTGAGCACTTTGAGGGCCATTTCCCTGTTCTGGGTCTGAGAGCGCTCGTTTTGACAGCTGGACACTATCCCGGTGGGGATGTGGGTGATGCGCACAGCCGTATCGTTCTTCTGCACGCTCTGTCCTCCTGCTCCAGCTGAGCGGAAGGTATCGATCCGCAGGTCATTGGGATTGATCTCGATCGAGCTGTCATCCTCAACCTGAGGTAGGACTTCCACCAGGACGAAGGAGGTGTGCCGGCGGTTTGAGGAATCGAAAGGTGAAATGCGCACCAGGCGGTGAACGCCTTTTTCGGACCTGAGGTAGCCGTAAGCATAAGGGCCGTGGATCGAGATGGTGGTGCTCTTGATGCCGGCTTCTTCCCCGGGAGTCAGGTCCAGGGTCTCAGTCTCGTAACCTCTCTTTTCTGCCCAGCGCAAATACATGCGCTGCACCATTTCCGCCCAGTCCTGAGCGTCGTTTCCACCGGCACCGGCGTGGATGGCCAGCAGGGCATCTCCCCGGTCATATTCACCGGAGAGCATGGCATCAAATTCCCTCTTTTCGATCTCTGACTGGATTGCGGTGACTTCCTGGGCCAAATCCTCTTCCAGGTTTTCATCGCCAAGGGCTACCAGCTCCAGGGCATCACTCAATCGGGCCTCAAGCTTTTCCCAACCCGCCAGTTCGTTCTCTAGCGAGGAGAGGGTTTTCATGACCTTGCGGGCTCTGTTCTGATTGTCCCACAGGGCGGGATCCTGGGATTCCTGGCGCAGTTTTTCAAGCTGTTGTTTCTTTTTAGTTACGTCAAAGACGCTCCAGAAGGTTCTGGATCTTCTGCTGACTTTCGGTGAGGATGCTGGATAATGATTCCATATATGTTCTCCAATCTAACTACTGCGCTCAAGGCAGCCGGGTAGGCAATGGGTGCTGATTGTGGATCTCAAGCTTCCGACTGGCTCTGGATCCAGGCTTGATAAAGGGCAATTCCGGCGGAGAGAGCCAGATTCAGGGAATCTATCTCGCCGGCTTGAGGTATCCTCACGCTGGTGCCGAACTGGTGGAACTCATCCCCCAGACCGGAGGCCTCGTCGCCAAATACCAGGGCGTAGGGAGGGTCGAGCACCAGATCCGGAAGGGCTATTTTACCATCTGTCATAAAAGGATAAAGGCTGTGTTTCCTCTGGGACCCCCAGTAATCTGTAAAAGCCGCGAAGGTCTGGATCCTCAGAAGGAAGATCGCTCCC
>JANTFT010000064.1 GCA_024763275.1 Anaerolineales bacterium
TGATTCCTATCAGCGCATCTCCTCCGACGAAATATACTGGGAGGTCCAGTTTGAGGGAACCGGCAAATCAAAATATATCGGAACGGTGCGTTATGCCGCTCCTATCCGCATTAAAGAATTCCCTATTCTGACCCAGGATATCCTGGTAACAACTGGCGATTTCGCAAACCCTGACATCGTTAAAACCAATGTTGTCGACCATAAATTCTTCTGGAAATCTCCAAATACCAGTTCCCCTTCCGGGACGATCAATCTAATTCACGCCGTACCCGCCAATCAGGAAATCTATCAGATCCTGTTGGAGTTCCAGAAAGGGGACACAGTAAAAATCATTGGCCGGGAAATATTCAATATCAAGGCATATCAGTCAGATGGCACATTTCTTGGCACCTGGCAGGACATGGGCTGCAATTCCCTTTTAATAGAATCTGCCTCCCTCCTAAAGCCTGAACCCGAAAAATAATGTGTGAATTAAGGCTATAATACAGCTATGCGCAAAGGTCTTTCCTGGCTGGTATTACTGCTCTGGTCAACGATAATCCTGGTCGCAGCCGGGATCCTGGTACTGCTGTTGAAATCCAGTCAGGTCGAGATTCTCCCCATGGGGATGGCTTCTACCCCGACAAACCCAACCCCTCCCTCAACCTCGATACTGCTGCCATCAGCCACGCCCCTTCCCCCTACCTCTACCAGCACCCCAAGCCCGCTACCACCTTCTCCCAGCCCAACCATCACTCAACCGCAGATCATTGGATCTTCCGTCGGGGGCAGACCTCTGGAAGTGTACCAGTTTGGTAATGGACCGGTTGAAAAAATGATCGTTGCCGGAATCCACGGCGGTTATGAATGGAATACCATTGCCCTGGCTGATGAGCTGATCGAATACCTTGAAAACCATCCAGCGGTCGTTCCTAAGAACCAGACACTTTACCTGCTGCGGGCGTTCAACCCAGATGGTTATGAGCGTTCTCGAGGTTTCGGAGGCCGTGCGAACGATCACAACGTGGACCTCAACCGCAATTTTCCTTCCAACTGGCAGCCTGACTGGCCCAGAGCCGGCTGCTGGGATTACATACCCATAGAAGGGGGAAGCGCTGCGGCATCCGAGCCAGAAACCCAGGCATTAATGGACTTTGTGGAATCGCATGACCTGACCGCAATGATCAGCTATCACAGCGCAGCACTGGGGATCTTTCCAGGCGGACAGCCGCCTGATCCCGGATCGCTTTCATTGGCGGAATCCCTGGCGGCAGTGAGTCCCTATCCCTATCCCCCCATTGACGCCGGCTGCACCTTCACAGGCCAGCTTGTGGACTGGATATCCGATCAAGGAATATCTGGCGTAGACATCGAGTTGACGAACCACCAGGACACGGATTTTGAGATCAATCTTGCGATAATGAGCGTTTTTCTGGATTGGTCCTATCCAGAGTAATCATCCTCTCACATTATTTACCGCAATTTAGGCAATCGCTTTTCGCTCAAAGCCCCCAGCTCTTTTTTCCCTGAAGCCGCGGCGCAAACATGAGCGCCAAAGAAAAGTATCACGCTGCTGTAATAGATCCACAACAGCACCACGACCACCGCGCTCAAAGAGCCAAAAACGACCTCGTAGTTTGCTAGACCGCTGGACAGATAGAATTGGAATCCAGTTGAGGCCATTCTCCAGAGCAAAGTGACCACCAGAGCGCTGAAACCGGCTGCCTTGATAGGTACTCGACCCATGGGGATGATCCGGTAAAGGCTGTAAAAGAACAGGAAAGGCACCCCCCAGTAGAGGGCTTTGGTTCCGATATTCCACAACCAGGTGTTAAATAACAAATCCAGGCCGGGTACAGTCTCCTTATATCGAACCAGTATATTCAGCAGAGTCGAAGACAGCATCAATAAAAACAGCACGATGATGATGACAATCACCATTGCCAGACCGAACAGGCGTTTTTGGAAAAACGAGCGGCGCTCTGTCTCTGGCCAGGCACTGTTTATGTTATGAACCATCATTGAAAAGGCGTTCGACCCAGACCAGATAAAAGCCAGCAGACCTGCGAACCCGACTGAATTCCTGAGCGCAAGCAGTCGACCGATGTTCCTGACCACGAGATCCTCTGAATCCGGGATAACACTGATGACTAACTGTGCAACCCGCGAACTGGCCTCTGCGCTGTCCACGAAATAAGAGACAATGGTAACCAGCACGATCAGCAGCGGAAAGAAAGAGAACAGGGTATAGTAAGCCATACCCGCTGCCCCTCTGGTGCCTCCTTCGCGCTGAAAGCTGGCGCCAGCAGCTTGCATGATCAATAATATTTTCTTAATGATCCTTTTTCCTTCTCGGGTCAATCGCTTAATTTCCATCCCGTCACCAGTGATATCTTTTCAGAGCTATTAAAACTAGAGCTTTTCAAGCATTCGCTTATAGTTCTCAAATCAAGGCTGCTGGATTTTGCTCAGACTATATTAAAAATGAGCCTGAAATTTGGGGAAGTCTTCAGGCTCATCTCCAGATTTACCCAAAAGCTCACGTCCAGAACTCCTCGACGTGAAGAGCACCGGGCTTCTTGCGGGAGTGTTTGGAGTAATTGCGATCCATCAGCCAATTGGATACACTGGCGACCATCTTGGGATTGCCGGAAAGGAAGAAATGTGTTTTCTGGGGATCAATCACAATCCCTGCTTCCTTTTCTAATACATCCGCCTCAAGCATTTCCTCAATCCACATCTGATGGCCATTCCAGGTGGGATCAGCTTCAGTCAAAGTCGGCAGATAGATGAAATTATCGAACATATTTGCCAGGAAATTCAATTCACTGTAATATCCCAAGTCCCATTGTTTTGTCGCACCCTGGATCATGGCTATCTTGGATTCAGGTCTTTCTGTTAAATATGATCTTAAGAAACTCATATAAGGAGCCATCCCGGTTCCGGTGGCAACCATGACGATATCTTTATTGGGCGGCGTCTCGGCTAATTTAAAGACACCGACAATCCTTTTACTCACGAAAAGCCTGTCTCCTGGCGAAAGGTTGAACAAACGCGGAGTCAATTGCCCTGATTTGACCAGGGAAATGAAAAACTCAAGCTGTGAGCGCTGCCTGGTAGCCGAAGCAATTGAATACGGCCGCTGGATCAGCTTATCGGGTTCTGCGGGATCTGCCTCAATGGTGGAGTCGGGTGTCCTACCTTCACTCCCAAAAAGTCCCAGCAACGTGTATTGCCCCGCGCTGAATTCTTCCCGGGGCTCATCGGTGTCCACTCGCAGGGTCATTATGTCAGGGCGCAGCAGAATCTTGCCTACCACAGTGGCATTGTATTTAGACTCGGGCATCTTTACTCCTCTGTGTTCACTGTTTTCTCTCTAAAATTGGGGTATATTATAGTGCAATTCACTCATAAAAAATAGACCAAGACAAAGAATATCCAAGGTCTATTTTTTTCTTCCAAACAAGCCAGAACCCACTCTCAGGGTTTAATTGTAAAGGCCACTCCGACCAATCCCGCGCCTGTATGGACAGATAAACCTGGCGTCAATCCTGTTTTGGGCATGAAGTCAGGACAGGGTATGGCTTCTCTCAGTACCTTCTCAAATTTATCAACTGCTTCATCCGCCGCCACGTGCAGGAGGTAAATATCCTGGATTTCGCTAGCGCCCAGGCTCTCAGCAGCCAGCTCGCATACTCGAGCCCAGGCTTTCTTTCTGGTACGGACCTTTTCCAGCAGGTCCAATTTTCCATCCAGGATAGTCAAAATAGGTTTGATGCTGAGCATACTCGCCATTTCAGCCGTTAAATGGCCTACCCTGCCGCTGAGAGCCATGAATTTTAAAGTGTCCAGAGCGGCATAGAGATGGGTACGATCCCTGAGATCCTCAACCGCCTCGATTATTTCAGGGACGCTTTTCCCCTGGCTGGCCAACTTAGCAGCTTCCAGCACCATGAATCCCTGGCCCATGCTGATGCTTTCAGTATCCATCACAGTGATCTTGCGCTCAGGGTGAAGTTCAGCCGCAGAAACTGCCGCCTGATAGGTAGCGCTCACACCAGAGCTGACCGTCAAGCATAAGATTTCCTCGAAGCCATCTTTGAAAGCTTTATTATATGCTTCTGAAAAAGCTCCCGGTGATGGGGCAGACGTAGTGGGCAGAACCCCCTCGCGATTTACACGCTCTATCAGGTCATAATCAGTGATCTCCGAGCAGGCGTCCAGCACTTCTTCGCCGAAATGGATCGTGATAGGCACCTGCTGAATCCCATATTCGGACAGCCCCTCGAGCGGCAGGCTAGTGTCAGTATCAGTAATAATTGCTATAGAAGTCATAAGTTCTCCCTGTCTTAGAATTAATACGAGCCCTGCATTTGATAAAACCCATTAATGCAGGTATTCGATACCCTGTTTTTTTTACACAGGTCTGTTTCATCCTACCATAAAAACTAGATAATTCCTCCGCCAGCCAGCAGGGTTCTGGTATGATTGAAGCGGACCAGCAAATTATCCCGGTTAGCTTTTATGACACTGCAAGTTGGCATCATCGGCCTTCCTAACGTAGGGAAAAGCACGCTTTTCAACGTATTGACCCAGGCTCAGAACGCCGAGGTTGCCAACTACCCATTTTGTACAATTGATCCGAACCAGGCAATCGTACCACTTCCTGACCCCAGACTGGACAAGCTGGCAAAGCTTGTTGGCGTCGACAAAATAATCAGAACCACTATTGAATTTGTGGACATCGCCGGTTTGGTAAAAGGTGCCAGCCGGGGAGAGGGCCTTGGAAATCAATTTCTTGGCCAAATTCGCAATACCGATGCCTTGATTCATGTCGTGCGCTGCTTTGAAGATCCCAACGTCGTTCACGTCAGCCCTCATCCTGACCCGGCCGAGGACATCCAGACCATCCAGCTGGAACTTGTACTAGCTGATCTCGAACAAATCACCAACAAAATCGAAAAGCTTTCCCGACAGCTCAAGGGAGACAAGACCCTGAAACCGGTTCTGGCCATGGCGGAAAACGCCGCCGCTCATCTGGATGATGGCAAATTGCTGACTGCATTTCCAGAAAAATACAATCCCATCTTTCTGGACCTAAACCGCGAGATGCGGTTCTTGACAGCCAAACCCATCATCTATGCAGCTAATATCGGCGAGGAATATCTATCTTCCACCCATCCTGCACTGGAGGTTATCCAGAGTCTCGCCGAACAAACCGGTTCTCCGGTGATCCAGATCAGCGCCTTGCTGGAATCGGATCTGAACACGCTTGAGCCGACTGAAAAAGCTGATTACATGGAAATCTCAGGCATCCACGAAAGCGGCCTTAATTTGGTCGTCCAGACCAGCTACCAGGTCCTCGACCTGATCAGTTTCTTCACTTATAACGACCAGGAAGTCCGGGCCTGGACAATCCCTAGAGGTGCTAAAGCTCCCCAGGCAGCGGGACGTATCCATACCGATTTCGAACGGGGTTTTATCAAAGCAGAAGTCATCTCCTATACCGATTTTGAGGCCCTCGGCAGCTCAGCGGCAGCCCGGGAAGCAGGGAAGCTGCGAGTCGAAGGCAAAGAATATGTTGTCCAAGATGGCGATGTAATCTATTTTAAATTCAACATCTAAGCTCTGCAGGTAGCTCCTAATTACCCTGCAAAGGATTTGCCATGACAGAGGACAAATTCAACCAAGGCATCAGCAACGCCGTCCGGGTCTGCATGAACGTTCATCCCGACGATAAAGTGCTGGTGATGACCGATCAGAAAACGCTCAAAATAGGGTCTGCCCTGGCTTCGGAATCAGAAGCCGCCGGCGCATTCTCGCGGCTGGTCAAACTGGAGGACCTCGGCAGTCGCCCGATGACCGAGGTGCCCCCAGCGCTGCTCGACGAGATCGCCGGATTTCAACCCACGGTAACCTTCTTTGCCGCCGATGGCCAGGAGGGTGAAGTCAAAATGCGCATGGACCTTTCACAAAAGATCAGGCAGCTCTATTCAGAACTAGACCTTCCTTTTCCTCGCCACGGGCACATGATCGGGATCACAGCGCGCTTGATAAGGGAAGGCATGACCGCAGATTATCATGAGGTCAGCCGCTTGACCTATGAGATCCTCAACCTGGTGAAGGATGCCCAAAAGATAGCGGTGACATCCCAAAAAGGGACCGATATCACAGCAACCTTCAATCCGGATTATAAATGGGTGCCCAGCCATGGGCTGTATCACACCGCAGGTGATTGGGGAAATTTGCCTGAAGGCGAGATATTTACCTGTCCGGATACCGTGGACGGCGTGATCGTTGCAGATGTGCTGGGCGATTATTTCTCCCCCAAATACGGCGTCCTGGATTCACCCGTCTCAATTGAAGTCAAAAACGGGTTGGTTCAGGCAGTGTCCTGCGAGGATCAGGCTATCGCAGATGAATTCCTGGCTTACTTGAACTCCGCTGAGAATGGACTCCGGGTTGGGGAGTTCGCTATTGGCACCAATACGGCCGTCAAGGAACTGAGCGGGAACCTGCTCCAGGATGAAAAGATTCCCGGCATCCATGTCGCTTTTGGAAACCCGATTGGCTACCAGACCGGAGCAGACTGGAGATCGGAAGTGCACGTAGACGTAGTGCCAGTGAAATGCACCATCAAGGTTGACGGCGATGAGATCATGAAAGATGGTATTTTCAGCACTTAAGGAGTTCTTAGCGCAGGCTATTCATTTGAAAAACCAGTAAATTTCTGGATATAATTAATTATCAGAAATCAATCTACCGGGGAGGCTTTCATCGCTGCCGGGATATCAAAATCGTTGACGGCTATGATCCTGCGGCAGCTTCTTTGTTATTGATTTGATTTATAAATAATCCCTTCAAACGACAGGTTATCCCCAATTTATCTGTAACAAAATTCCCGGGAGTTTCGTTAAACGAACAAAGGGGAAGCTGCATTCACATACAGAGGTGGAGGGAAACATGAATAAAAGAAATCTGCTCATACTTGGTTCATTCTTTCTTCTGTTCCTGGCTGCTGGTTGTACCCCTGAGTGCACTGCGGAAGAAATAGCTTCCTTCCATCCGATCCTGCTTTCACCGCCAAATGGTTCCGTGGTCGAATACGACAGCCCACCAACATTCCAGTGGACCGAGGAGGAAACCTGTGTTCCGTCACAGTACGATATCACTTTTCTCAAGGATGGTGTTTCTTATGAACACTTTCGGATAGATGGTGATTTAACAAATTTCAATCGGAGTAATCCGCTGCAACCGGGGACTTCCTATGAATGGTATGTAGAAGCAGTTCACGCATACGATCTCGAAGGTGGATATGGTTTCATCTATGGGCCTCCGTCTGCAGTCTGGTCGTTTACCACGGACGGGTTCTGTTCTAGTGCCTCTGAACTTAATCAACCAATTTTGGTAGAACCTCAATTTGGAGAATGGGTCAACAGCAGTCCGGGGCCGGGACCAGCATCAATAAACATAGAGTGGTCGTATTCTGGACCTTGCCTGCCGGACTCTTTCCATTACCAGGCCGCCTCGGACCCAGAGTTCACGAACATCATCACTACCGGTACAACAGAATGGAACGTTCACTCCGTGAAACTTCAAGTTCCCAAATGCGCCAGGATTTATTGGCGCGTCCAGGCGCGCGTCGGGAACGACTCAGGAGAATACAGTGAACCTTCCCGGTTCACTTTCTCTTCCATTCCAAGCTGCTTCCAAAATCAGGCTTCAATAGATGCCGTATTGATCAAAGGTTATGTTTTTGATGATTACTGCAAATCAACCGTTCCTTATGTTCCGGAAGGAGTCGACATCTGGCCGCCCTGTACTGTTGACGAATTCGGGGTTCATGCTAACGGTGCTCGTGCTCGCGCGCCAGGTGAGAACGAAACGACTGGAGAAGAGTTCCCTGCCGAAACTGGAATCTCAGGGGTGGTGGTCGATCTTGGTTCAGGCCCCTGCCCGTCTACGGGTCTTGACCAATTCACAACATCCAATAATGGCAACTATTATTTCATGGTTCAATCTCCAGGGGAGTATTGTGTATCTATAGATAAAACCAAGAATCCAAAATTGGATCATGGGATCTGGACTCTTCCGCTGACCGATCAAGAGATCACTGAAGCCACTATCGTCTTCAATCCAGGTGACGAAATCATTTTCCAGAATTTCGGCTGGGATCAGAATGACTTTCTGATAATGAATTTCCATGTAGCAGTAAACTCCTTCTGCCGAGCAGGAGACAGCAAAGAGCACCTAGCAGTTGTTGAAGTCCCAGCAGATACAGTCATACCGATCTTTGCTAGAAATGAAGATGCCACCTGGTTCGCCGCCTTCGTTAACGGCAGACGCTGTTTCATTTCTGTTGCCTCGGGTACGCCCGAAGGAGACCCAGATGGACTGCTCCTGTATCCGATCCAGCCAACCCCCATTCCGATTGAGCCTGAAGCTGAACTAAAACAATGCTCAGATTACAAAACGGAAGATGCCTGCATGAGAAATAGCTGTGAATGGGTTCAGTCTACATTTGGCTCAGGACACTGTATAAAACCATAAATAGAATGAAACAATTTTCTATCGAAAAGGTTCGTATTGTCAATTTATGACGGCATACTTATCCCGGGCGGCGGGCTGCTCGAAGACGGCTCTCTGCCGCCCTGGACGATCACCCGCCTGGAACGCGCGCTCTCTCTGAAGAATGAAAGCCGCTGGTATTGTTTGCTTTCCGGCGGCACTGTACACAAACCACCCCCTCTGACTTCCGAAGGTTTCCCTATCTTTGAATCCCGCCAAGCTGCTGAGTATATAGTAAATGCCGGCATTGATCCAGCCCGGGTGCTGGCTGAGACCTGCTCCTACGACACGATAGGCAATGCCTATTTTTCCCGACTGCTGTTTACCGGACCATTGGAGCTTTCCCGCCTGCACATCATCACTTCCGACTTCCATCTGCCCCGCACAGCAGCCATCTTCAGATGGATCTATTCCCTGGCGCCGCTGGAATGCGGTTACCAGCTTACCTTTGAAGGCATTCCTGCTCAGGGGCTTTCTCCGGAAGCTTTCCAGGCACGCCAGCGCAGGGAAGAGCGCAGCCTCTCTGAACTGCAGCCAAAGATCCAGACCATCTCTACCCTGGAGGTATTCCACCACTGGCTCTACTCAGAACACGAAGCCTACACTGTCAATCAACAGAGAGAACACCTTTCAGATAAAGAGCTGGAATCGTATTGATTTCTGATTGGGTTGAGAGCGTTTTTCCCTTCTCGGCTGCTCCAGATCCACGCGAGGTAATGTCCTGGAAAACATCCAGGCGGTGGACCACGCGAGGTCCCTCACCGTCGTTCACGACCACTTCTGCAGGATGCGGCCTATAGCTGATAAATCTTACTTGCCGGTAGCGGTCCCCGGCCCCGCTCCTGCGGGTCCTTAAATAATAGCTCTCACCCTCCAAACAGTGCTCCGGACGAACGAAGATCGACTGGCTCATTCCCACCTCCCTGCTTCACTAATACTAGAACGTTTGTCCTACATTGTAGCTCCGGCCACACGGAATGGCAGGATGATATCCTGGATGAGAAAAAACTCATCCAATAGGTTATCCGGTGAGAAGACGAAAGAAAAATACCAATTGCCAGACTTCGGGGTCCAGGATCCTCGATGAAGAGGCGGTCGGTGATTCCCCGGTCAGCACTGCAGCTACTATCAGACCAAATACCTTGTTTTACCAGCATTTGGTCTGACTGATCTTGGCATTAAATCTACCTTCTCCAAAAACTTTTTCCATTCGAATTGTCTGACCCAGATTAGAACTCGAAGCCCCTCATGTCTTGTGCTGGGAACCGTTTTCAGTCTATAATGCAAGCAGCAGCGTCTTACCAGTTCATCAAGTGGGGGAAATATGCTATGAGCGTGACGGTTACTCGCACCAAGATACGCGTTCCACGCCGCCGGGATGATTTGCTGAGCAGAGCCCGCCTGAATGCAGTGCTGGATGATGTACTCGATTACCCGTTCACTTTGATATCGGCCCCAGCTGGCTACGGGAAAACCAGTTTGATGATCGACATGGCCCACCAGGCGCCTTTTCCAACCTGTTGGTATTCAATAGATGCGCTCGACCGGGACCCCGCGCGCTTCTTAACCTACCTGATCAATTCAGTCCGGTTACTCTTTCCTGACTGCGGAGCAGGCTTCCTCTCACTGCTGGAAGAGCTCCCCCGGAATCTTATCAACCCGGACCAGCTGGCAGCAACACTGGTAAATGACCTTTACAGCGCCATTCAAGAGCATTTTGTAATTTTCCTGGACGATTATCATCTGCTTGACAACAACCCATTTATCAACTCATTTATCAGCCGGCTTGGCCAGGACATGGACGACAACGTTCATCTGGTGTTAGCCTCGCGCACTTTATTCAGTTTTCCCGATCTGGCTTTATTGATCGGTCGGAAGCTTGTCAAGGGCATCGATCAGCGCGACCTGGCTTTTCGGGCCGACGAAATCCAAGCCTACCTTGAAAGCAAGCTCGATCAACCGGTAACAGCGGAGGAATCTCAGGCGCTTGAATTCAGCACAGAGGGTTGGATTACCGGTTTGCTGCTCTTCGCCTACCGGGGACCCGGACAGCTTCCCGACCAGGCCAAAGCATTCAAAGTCACGGGAGCAAACATTGCGGACTATTTCCAGTCTCAGGTCTTTGACAAACAAACGCCCCTGATGCGGGAGCTGCTGGTCAAAGCTGCTCTGGTGGCCGAATTCAACGCCGATATCTGTCAGCAGATATTCGGTGAACCAGAAGGCATCACCTGGCCGGAATTCATTTCCCAGTTGCTGGAACACAACCTGTTCGTGGAACTGGTAGAAGACGAGGGCACCTGGATTCACTTCCACCACCTTTTCAGGGATTTCCTCCTCGGACAGCTGGAGCGGGATGAAACAGAACACAGAAAGACCCTATTCACTGAACTGCTAAACTGGCAGATCTCTCTAAGGGATTGGGAAAACGCTTTCGAGACAGCCAGGAAGATGGGAGACCCTCAGACGATGGCGGAGATCATCCAGCAGGCCAGCTCCCCTTTGTTCCATGCCGGACGCATTCAACTGCTGGCAGACTGGCTGGATATTCTTCCTGAAGAAGGATATACACATGTTCCTGTTTTACTAATAACTAAAGGGATCTT
>JANTFT010000065.1 GCA_024763275.1 Anaerolineales bacterium
CTATCTCCAGGTTCATACCTTCCATATAGGTATGGACGGTTTCCCGGTAGTGAGGGTGGACGGTAGGGGAAAGCACTATCCTGGTCTTGCGGCCTCTGAAGTTGTGGTAAGCCATATTCACCGCCTCAGCAACTGCTGTGGCGCCATCATAATGGGAGGCGTTAGCTACGTCCATGCCTGTCAGGGCCGCGATCAAGCTCTGGTATTCAAAGATCGCCTGCAGGGTCCCCTGGGAGATTTCTGGTTGGTAGGGAGTATAAGCTGTGTAAAATTCACCCCGGCTGAGGATGGAATCTACAGCTGCGGGAATGTAGTGATTATAGGCACCCGCGCCTAAGAACGAAACCAGTTCCTGGGGGGTTTCATTAACGGATGCGATGTATTGGAGTTCATCCAGGGCTTCCATTTCAGTGATGCCATCAGGCAGGTTCAATTGGGGGAATTTGCCTTTCTCGGGAAGGCTTTCGAAGAGATCTTCGATTTTTTCCACACCAATTACCTTGAGCATCGCCTCCTTGTCAGCCTGGGTATGGGAGGTATACATATCAGGTCCTTTCTATGATTGGTTCTTGGCAGCCACTACGACCGACCGGGTAGCTGCTGATGATCACCAGGTGGGGATTAGTGATCCCGTTCCAGGTTTTTATAGCTTTCAGCATCCATCAGGCTGTCAAGCTCTTCCGGGCTGCTGGGTTTGATCTTCAGCAGCCAGGCGGCGCCGTAGGGATCCTCGTTGATCAGCTCGGGAGTGTCTGTCAGGGCTTCGTTGATGGCGGTGATTTCCCCGCTGACGGGCATATAGACATCTGCGGCAGCTTTGACAGATTCCACCACTGCGCAGGTTTCCCCCTTATCCAGGGAATCTCCCTCAAACGCGACAATCTCCACAAACACGATGTCAGAGAGCTGGTCCTGGGCGTAATCTGTAATGCCCATCACCACTTCATCGCCTTCCTGGCGGACCCACTCGTCATTTTCAGTGTATTTCAAATCAGCTGGTATGTTCATTTTGTCTCCTTTAATTAATTGCTGGATTCAGAAGTCTCTGAATAATGAAAAAGCACACGCAAAGGTATACGGCGTGTGCCTCTGTCTGGGTACCTGAGAGATTTAGCTCCTTCGGTGTCCGGGGACTCTCCAGAGGTTTATTCGTGCAAGGTCCGTTTACCTGAGAGTTTGATCTACTGCCAATTGCCAGTTTTTGCAGCAGTTTTGCCCCTTCGGTGCCCTCTTGAGGGTCTCTTCCCTGCAGTTGCTATGTCCAATAACTCAATTATACCAAAACTTCCCCTAAATAAAAACAAACCCTGCTGTTCGCAGGGAGGTTTTGACCAATTTCAGTTACAGCTGTGGTTGGTCAGTTATTCTCGGGCAGGGCCAGCTCTTCGGTTTTATGGCGGCGCACCAGGTTCTTAACATGGGCCAGCAGGGTAAAGGAGGAAATGGGTTTTACCAGGTAGTCATCTGCTCCCAGATCAAGGGTCTTGGTGATGATCTCTGGTGATTCAATTGCTGATATAATTAATATCGGGGTTCTGGTAATCTCCCGGATGGCTTTACAGAGCTGCCAGCCGTCCATTTCGGGCATTAATAGATCGAGGAGGATCAGATCCAGCATCACTCGCTGCACGATCTCAAGGCTTTCTTTGCTTGAGTTGGAAGTCAGGACATTGTAGCCTTTAGATTCCAGCAGTTTTTTAAATAGAGTGGATGTTGAGGGATCGTTATCGATCACCAGGATGGTTGAGTTGGGCTTGGATGCTTGGCTGTTCATATGTGTTTGTATTACAACATAGATTGCCCGTTTAGTAAACGGAGGGTACTTTACAGCCAGTTAACAAAATGGTCCAGATGGGTCCGGAAATGCTGCTGGACGGGCAATCCCAATCCCGGATGTAAATCGAGTGGGAAATCATCTCAATAGCGTTATAATACACGAATAATGGCGGAATAATTGATTTCCTGGTAAGTGTTTTGACATAATTAATTTCTAGATAGGCAGGTGCCTGATATCATGGGAGATCGAACAGTTTCAGGGAAAGCGTTCATCGATACGCTCTATGAGTTCAGCAGCATTATCTCTCAAACTGACGATATCTCAGGCGTCTTTCCACCCCTGGTAGAATTGGCCCGCAAACTCCTTATCTTTGATAACATTGTAATATACATGGATGACAAGGGGGAACTCCGGCCTATCTTCGCCAAATCAGTTGGCCGGGGACGCTCCAAGGAAGCGGATATCCCCTGGGGAGAGACCTTTGTGGAAAAGGTCTTCGAGAGCGGTAAGATGGCGGTCCACCAGGATGTTGTGCAGGGTCCAGATGAAGACCGCTTGAAGGTTCCTTATTATATCGGCGCTCCTCTCCGTCATGGCAGGAACATCGTTGGCGTACTGACCATGATCCGCTTCGGAGGTCCGGAATACGACGCAAACGATCGGAAAACGTTCACTTTCATTTCCGATCATATCGGGCAGCTGCTGGAACGGGATGTGCTGGTAAGCACGATCGAGCAGATCGAGGGCAGTCAGCGCATGTGGGAAATGCAGGAGAACTTTGTCGCCACAGTATCGCATGACCTGCGAACGCCCCTGGGCTTCATCAAAGGCTACACTACCACTCTGCTCAGGGAAGATACTGATTGGGATGTACCAACCTACCGGGAATTCCTGGGTATCATTGATGATGAGGCCGATCGACTGCAGGAGCTGATAGACAATCTGCTGGATTCTTCACGGCTGCAGTCCGGCACAATGCAAATGAATTTGCAAACTGTCCGGCTGGATGTGGTGCTCAGCGATATGGTGCAGCGTTCCCAGCTCCGTGACATTGACATCAACCTGGAGCTGGAAATCGTTAACCCGGGCGTGGTGGTGAAAGCGGATCCAATGCGCTTAGGCCAGGTATTCGACAATCTGATCAACAATGCCTCTAAATACGCGCCTGGTTCAACCGTGATTTTCAGGCTGGAGGCGGAAGGCCAGAACGCCATTATCAGAGTGATTGATAACGGTCCCGGGATCGACCCTGAGCACCTGGAGCGGATATTTCAACGTTTTTTCCGTGTTCCGGAAACCAGGATGAGTGTGCGGGGAAGCGGGTTGGGACTGTATATCTGCCGGAAGATCATCAGTGCCCACCAGGGAACCATCAAGGCGGAGTCAGAACTTGGAAAGGGAACGATATTTATTATCACTATCCCCATCACAGTTGAGGAAGTGCTGGACTAATTGAGGAGATGGAGAATATGGATAAGGGAACCATCTTAATTGTCGATGATGAACCCAGGTACATTCAGTTGATCGCTGCCAACCTGGTTGTGGACGGTTTTGAAGTCGTCGAGGCACTGAATGGTGAGAAAGCAGTGGAGATTGTGTCTGAACAGGATATCGATCTGGTCCTGCTGGACGTGATGATGCCTAAGCTCGACGGATTTGAGACCTGTCGCCGGATCAGGGGATTTTCCCAGGTTCCGATCATCATGGTAACTGCTAAAGGGGATGAAAGCGACCGTGTGCAGGGATTGAATGTCGGCGCTGACGATTACATTGTCAAGCCGTTCTCTGCCTCGGAACTCCTTGCCCGGGTCAGAGCGGTTCTCCGCAGGTCCATGTTCTCCCGGGACGTCTCCCAGCCGGTGATCTTCAACCATGGCAACTTGAAGATCGATTTTGCCAGGGCCGAGGTTTTCTTGAAGGATGAAAAAGTGCTGCTTTCAGCTACCGAATACCGCCTGCTGCTGCAGTTTTCCCACAACAAGGGCAGGATTTTGACCACGGAAGAACTGCTCTCTTCTGTCTGGGGAGACGGCTATAAGAACGATAAGGAAATCCTCTGGGTAACGATCTCAAGGCTGCGCAGCAAACTTGAGGAAGATCCCAGCAATCCGGTCCATATTGTCACCCGGACCGGCATGGGCTATACAATGCCCAATCTCACCGAATAGACAGGGGCAGCTATTTATGGATTACCAATTGGCAATTAATATTCTGTCTAAGAAGATCGGGGTTCTGTTAAAGACTGCCAGGATTCGCAGGGGGGAATCTAAGAAGAACTGCGCGGAGGTAATTGGCGTCAGCTCCCGGATGATCTCCAAGTATGAATCGGGAGAGAAATCCCCCTCACTGCCTGAGCTGGAAATTCTGGCTTACTACTTGGATGTTCCTCTGGAAAACTTTTGGGAGGAAACCACTCCCTACCATCAGAACAGGATGGAAAGTCTGACGAATCTCGAAAAGAGACTGGAGCTGCGTAATTTGAAAATCGGAGCGCTGCTGCGCAAGTTCCGTCAGGAAGTCAAACTGAGCATGAAGGAGGTGGCGGAGAAGATCGGGATCACCACTTACCGCTTGAAATCCTATGAGCGTGGCAGTTTCCCGGTGCCGATTGCCGAGTTGAAAGCCCTGGTGAGGGTCTACGATCATGAGCTGAATGACCTGGTCGTTGACAGCGGCCCGATCGCTGAATGGACCCATGCCAGAAAGGCCTGTGATTCCTTCGTGAAGCTTCCCCGCGAGCTGCAGGAATTTGTCCTTAAACCCGTAAACCGTCCCTATCTGGATATAGCGGTGAAATTGAGTCAGATGTCAGTGGACCAGATGCGGGATGTCGCTGAACGCCTGTTGGATATCACTCTGTAAAGACGTTTCCCATGACAGAAAATGAAAGTACCCGGGCGGCTTCCCTTGCTGATGAAGGGAAGTCCCTCTATTCTTCAAAGCGATATTTACAGGCAGCCGAATGCTTTTCCCGCTCAGCGGAGTTATACCAGGACCGGGATGATCGCTCTCTGGCGGCTGAAATGCGCAACAATCAGGCTGTGGCCTTGCTGATGGTTAAGAAGCCCCACCAGGCGCTTAAAGCCCTGGAAGGCACTAGCGAAACCTTCCGGGAAGCCGGGGACAGCTTGAAGCAGGGAATGGCTCTGGCCAATCTGGCAACTGCTTATAAAGACATTGGTGAGTATGAAAACGCGCTCAGTCATTATTCCCGGGCAGCGGAGGTTTTCCTGGCTGCCAAGGCGTTTGAGATGCACCTGCAGACCATGCAGTCAATCTCTTCCTTAAAATTGAAGGCCAGGGATCTGACAGGGGCTATATTTGCCATGCAGGCCGGGTTGACTGCTCTGGAAAAACCTACCCTGCGGCAGCGGCTGCTCAGGAATCTGTTCAAGATTCCCAATCAATTATTGAATCGTTAGTGGGGTAAACTATACCTGGATGGGGCTGACGCGGTTGAGGGCTGCCGGGTCTGAATTGCTGATTTTATGGTCGATCTCGGGCAGTATTCCACGATCCGGCAGGCACGGAAATCCGATGAGTACCAGCTGAAAAGGCTGCTTCAGAGAAAAGCTACCCTGCACAGGCACCTGGGCTGGCATCCCTCGCTGTTCTGGCTGGGGAAGCAGCCCTTTTTCGTTCAGGAAGACACTGATGGGACCATCCTGTCCGCCCTGGCCTGTCCTGCTGATGATGCCGGACTGATCTGGCTGCGCTTATTTGCCGTGCTGCCCGGTTATCCTGTTCAGAGAGCCTGGCAGCGGCTCTGGGAGCCCGCCAGGGATTGGCTGGCTGCTCACGGGTCAGGATCCGAAGTCAATACCCTAGCCACCAACCCCGAACTGGAAAGCATTCTCACCAGATCGGGCTTTTCAGAGATCAGCCGGGTTGTCTCGCTGTCCTGGGATGTGACCAGCGCATCCTGGCCTTCCGTTCGGGAAGATCCAATCATTCGGGAAATGACCCTGGAGGATATCAGCGAGGTCTCCCGGATCGATCAGGCAGCTTTTCAGCCGCTGTGGCAGAACACCCCGGACCAGCTGCGGGCTGCTTTGGGGGAAGCGTTCTATGCTTCCATTGTGCTGGTGGACGGACTTGTCAGGGGGTACCAGATCAGCACCCTTAATCCCCAGGGAGGGCATCTGGCCCGCCTGGCGGTGGAACCGGGAATGCAGGGGCAGGGGCTGGGGGTCAGGCTGCTCGACGATCTGCTGGAGCGGCTGACCGCGGAAGGGATTGTGGAGGTCAGCGTAAACACTCAAATGGACAATCACAGCTCTCTGGCCCTGTACCGGAAGTTCGGGTTCTTGATCCAGGAGGATTCCTATCCGGTGCTGCGCTACCGGGTCTGATGAGTCGGATCTGGGAGCTGATGATATCTCACTGGTGTCTCAGGAAAAAAGGGAAATGAGATAGACGATCAGGGGGCTGATCGCCAGGCTGGGAAGGAAGTTGCCGACCCGGATGGGCTTGATCTCCAGCAGGCTGCTGATAGCCAGGCCGATCAACAGGATGCCGCCGGTAGCGGTCAGTTCAGCAATCATCTCCCCGGTCATCAGGGTTTGGAGCTGAACGGCAAGGAGGCTGAAAAAGCCCTGGTAGAGGAACACCACGGCTGCCGAGAACAGTACGCCCACTCCCAGGGTGGACGCCAGAGCAAAGGCCGCAAAACCATCCATGACAGCCTTGATAGTCAGAAGCTGGAAATCACCCACCAGCCCATCCTGAATGGCCCCGAGAATAGCCATGGGGCCGATGCAGAATAAAACCGAACTGGTCATAAATCCCCCAGCGAAATTTACGTTGGGAGAAGTGGAGCTGGTGTCGAATCTCGCTTTCAGGCGCTCTCCCAGCTGGTTGATCCGGTCCTCGATTTGTAGATATTCACCCAGCAGACCTCCCAGCAGCAGGCCGCCAAGCACGATCAGGGAATGATTGGTCTCCAGGAACATGCTCACCGAAATGGCCAGGGTGAACAGTCCCAGCCCGATCACGATCGTTTCCCGCGATCTGTCATGCAGCAGCTTCCCGAAGCGGAGTCCCAGCAGCCCGCCGACCAGGATGGCTGCGGTGTTGATGAAGGTGCCGGTCATAAGCCTGTCCCCATCTTCCCGGGCGGGTGCTGGGCGGCCCATAATTCCAGAACGTAGCACAGGGAGGAGAGGCGGTTCAGATAGGGCAGGGAAGCCTCTGAAAACAATAATCCGGCCTCGTCCAGAGCGACAGCTCTCCGTTCCGCCCGGCGGACGATGGTCCGGGCCATATCAAAGCTGGCAGAGAGGATGTTCTCGCCCGGTAGGATGAAGGTTTTGGGCTGCTCCAGCCCCTCACTGTAGTGAGCGATCCTTTCCTCCAGCCAGGAGACGCGCTCAGCTTTCAGGTCGGGGTATTTTTCAGGCTGGGGTTCTGCCAGCGACACCAGGGTCATGACCCGGTAAAGATCGACCTGGACTGTTTTCACGAGCTCTTCGATGTCCTGATCTTCTGCCTGGGCTCTGGCCAGGCCGAGAGCGGCGGAGGCCTCATCCAGCGCTCCCAGGGCCTGGACCCGGAGGTGCGCTTTGGAGATCCTGCCTCCCCCCAGCTGGTCAGTCTGCCCCTCATCGCCTCTGGCAGAGAAGTATTTCACCATGGTTCGATTATACCTTATGGGGGTGATACGGTGGATTCTGTCGGGGGGCAGGTATGATAAAATGTTGGCAGGTTTGGTATACCTGGAATCAAGCAGACCGATCTGGATTTCCCACTGGTTTTGAATAAAACAGGACTGCCGTGACACGATGCCTAAAAGATGGATTTACCGTTTTTCATTATTTCTGTATCTGATCGGTAACACATCCACTGCCTGGATCCTGGAGAAAGAGATCCAACAGGGAAGTCCCCTGCAGCCGATCCTGATTGCGCTCAATCACCTGGTTGCCGTGCTGCTTGGCCTGGCAGGTCTGGCGTTCCTGGTTCTATTGATTTTGGATTTCACAAATTACAGCAGCTATCTGAAAGTTGAAGAACGCTTCAAGAGCAAACCCTGGAAGTGGAGCTTGCTGGTCCTGCTGACACTGGTTTTGGTCGAGTCAGTCCAGGACATCCTGCTGCTGGGCTCTGGGCTGCCTAAGGACTTTTTCCCGATCTACCTGCTGGAAAGTGTCAAGCTGTTTTACTGGGCAGGTTTGGCCAGCCTGCTGGGGATAATCCTGATCATGGTCCTCAACTGGGAAGAAACCTCACTCACTGACCGCTCCCGAAAACGCCCTGGCTGGCTGCTGCCGGCTGGGCTGGCATTTCTTGTCCTGGTTGGGGTGTTCTTCAGCGGTTCGGGTTATATTCCAGACTCAGCCAAAATAGCGGAACAGGTGGGCAATTTTGCCAGCCCCAATGCCCCGCTGATTTTGCCCCAGATCCTGATTTACTGGCTGTTAGTCAGTATGACCTGGCTGGGGCTGCGGTGGGCTAAGGCGTGCTGGCCCTGGATAGCTTCCCTCCGGGGGGATCTGCCTGCCCTGCTGCTTTTAGGGAGCGGGGCATTCCTGCTGTGGAGCAGCGTTCCCCTGTCTGCCAATTACTTTCTGGAGGCTCCACGGCCCCCAACCTACCAGTATAATGTGGCTTCGGATTCCATCTACTACGAAATTCAGGCTCACCGCTTTCTGGCCGGGGAAGGATTTGCTAACGATGTCCAGCATCCCCTGTACAGTTTCTTTCTAAGCGGCCTGCACCTGCTGGGCGGAGAGCATTTTCAAGATATTTATCTTCTCCAGATCGCCTTCCTGTCAGTTATGCCGTTCCTTTTATATAAATTGACCAGCTTGCTATCCAGCGATTATGGGGGCTGGCTGGCAGGGGGGCTCCTCGTGATCCGGGAATATAACGGACTCCTGCTGGCAGACAGCGTAACCCTCTCGACAGTTAATTTGCTGATGACCGAATCGATCTCCATGCTGGGAGTGATGCTGGTGGTCTATTTGATGGTCTCCTGGTTGAAAAAGGGGCAGGAAGATTGGGGGATGATACCCCTGATAGGAGGCGTGATCGGTCTGCTGGCACTGCTCAGAGTAGAGCTATTATCGCTGGCTTTTGTGTTCGGCCTCGTGCTGCTGGCCCGTTACTGGCAGAACTGGAGATCCTGGCTGGGGAAGATCCTGCTGCTGGCCGGCGCGATCGTGGTCGTGATAGTTCCCTGGATGACCAGGAATTGGGTCAGGACGGGAGATTTTTACCTTGACAAGGGCAAGTTCTTTCAGAGAACCGTCAGTGGTTATCTCTCCAGATTCCTTCCCGGTGAGGAAAGCGAACCCAGTGCTCTTTCCCCAACACCAGGAGAGGGGAGTGAAATATCCCTGGGAGCCCTCGAAAAAGCCGGGCTGCACCTCGAGAATAATCTGGTCGATTCCCTGATCTATTTGCCCAGCAACCACCAGCTGCTGGGGGGGGCTGATAATTATTTGAAGATCGTTCCGGAAAAACGAGAGATCATCATTGAACGGAAAGGTTATTTCTCTGATGATTATCTCACCGCGTATGTTAAAAGTCTGCCTTACTGGGATCAGGATTGGGATGGGGCTTTCTCTCCCCAATCTTTCCTGCCGATATCCCTTTCTTTGGGGATCATCCTGGCAGGGTTGTGGTATCTGTGGAAGCGGGATCGGTTGACGGCCATCACCCCGCTGCTGGTTCTGGTCCTGCACAGCAGCACGTATGCGGTTTTCTCCCGCTCCGGCGGCCGTTTTGTACAGGTTGTGGATTGGATTCCCCTGATGTATTATTCTATTGGGCTCAGCAGGATTTCCGGGAGGATCTTCCAGGGCATTGACCGATCGACCCGGGTGGAGGTGGAGAAACCTTTCAGGGAATCCCCATCCCTCCGGCGGCGGAAGTGGGGCACAACGGCTGGCATCCTGATCTGCCTGATCATCGGCGTTGCCCTGCCGGTGAGTGAAGCCCTGATACCAGATAGATATACGGACGCTGAACTCCGGCAGGAACTGAACGGGTTAGACCGGGGTGCCGCTGGTCTGGCCCCTGATCCCGGACCCCCGGAATCCATCAGTCTCTACGGGAAAGTGCTCTATCCCGGTTATTACAAAGCAGGTAAAGCTGTGCTGGATGACCGCAGCGGTAGGGTTCCCCCGGCTGATAGATATCGCCTGGTATTCTACCTGGTGGGGACGGAGAATATCTGGGTCTCACTGCCCATCGATGAAGCTCCCCTTTATTTCCCCCACGGGTCTGAAGTAATCGTCCAGGGTGAATTTGAGCGCGACTCTCAAGCCTATCTGCAGGCAGGAAAGCATCCTTACTTTCTGGCATCACAGGTGTACCTACTAGAAGATCCTCCGGGAGATTGATCATCGTGACGGGATGTCTATGTTGAAACTATGTCGAGGGCTGGAATCAGGAAACCTATCAACCGGGATTATCACTGCAGATGAGTCTCTTGAGGTGGTGGAGCTGATTGATGAATAAGCGATCGCTGACTGTCAGCATCCTTTTATTGGCAGTTGAATCCTTGATAGTATCCGCCGATCTATACTCAGCCATTTCCCGGGGCGGAATATCAAACAGGGTGCCTGTGATCATTAACTCCCTGATCCTGCTGATATTCCTTATCTTTGTGTTCACCCTTCTATTAACAGTGGTGGATAAAAGAATGCAATCCCGTTTATATGGATGGTTTGAACTGGCTCTTGAAAATCGAAAGTTCCTTAAATGGACCGTGATATTTGCCGGCCTGGCCCTGTATGAGTCAATTCA
>JANTFT010000066.1 GCA_024763275.1 Anaerolineales bacterium
GCTGGAACGTTCGTTGAAAGTCAGGCTCTGCGGGCCAGCTGATCAGGGGATGGCTTCGTCGGCCTCCAACCTCCCCGCTCGCCGAACTGTCTTCGGTGAGGCTCAGGCTATCTCCGTCAACGCCCGGGGACGGGCATTGGGGTAAAAAAATATCGCTTATCGAATAAGCTGATTGGTTATTGATAATAAGGAAACTGGATGTTAACAGAAAAGGGCGGCATACTACGCTGCCCTTATTGCCTCTGCCCACTGATTACTGTCTGTCAATTCCTCTAACTTTTTGTCTGTTTGCTGTCCTCTTCTTAGCGATCGTAGACCCATTCCTCAAACTCGGCGCTCAGGTCGCAGGCGCAGGCCTCTTCCAGGGCCGCTCGCAGTTCGTCAGCATAACCGATGCCCCACAGGTTTTCCTGATAGTAATTCCGGATGGCGGTCATCACCATGTCCAGGCCGTATTCTTTCTCGAGCTCCAAGAAGAACAGCGGACCGCGTCCGTAGACGATAGCGCTGTACTCTGCCCCGTGGTATTCTCCGGCGGGCAGGCCGATGGGGATGTCGGCCTTCTCGACCCGTTTCCAGCGGTATTCCCAGGAATCGACATAGTCGCTCCCGTCCCCGTAGCGGTCGAGGTAGTAAATATAGGTCAGGTACTGCACCAGGGCTTCATCCACCCAGGGCTGGTTCTGCTGGTCGTTGCCGACAGCGTTGTAGAACCACATGTGACCGGTCTCATGGGCCAGGGTGGATTCCAGCAACTGCTCCGAGGGCATGCCGTAGAGGTCAACCCCGTCCACGAATTCATCCACCACGATGCTGGTGACGCCGGGGTATTCGATTCCCAGGGCCATCATGGGGGAGCTCATCACCTCGAATTCTGTGTAGGGATAAGGCCCAACCTCCTCGCTGAGGATCTCGATGGCATTGACAGCATAATCGAGCGCATAGGCCTGGTTGACGCTGTATTCTGGCCGGGTGTGCACCCGTACCAGCACATCTCCAGTCTGCTGGCTGATCTCGACGAATTCCCGGCTGCCCGCCAGGTAAAAATCCCGGGAGGGGCCGCTGGCGATCACCGTGGTCTGGGTGCCGCCCTTGATCTCCCGGTCAACGATCACACCCGACGAGACCAGCTCCAGATCGGCGGGAGCCTGGACCTGGACCACATAAAAGGAAGCGTCGTTGTAGGTGTGGTCGCCATTGTTCTGGGGGAACTGGCTGTACCAGCCAGAATCATCGTAGACCGGGATCATGGGGTAGAAGGTATCAAGCACCAGCACATCCTCAAAGTAGCCGTACAGGCCGTAATTGCCGCCCATCTCGGTGGGGATAGTGAGCTCAAAATCCATCTCCAGCACGAGGGATTCACCCGGCTTCAGCGGCCGGGTCAGGTCCACCCGCAGGGCAGTGTTGCTGCTTTCGTAAGAGGAGATCATGATCTCTCCATCCACTGTCAGGTGAGAAACTTTCAGTTCCCCGCCCTGAAAATTGGGGAAGAGCCGGAAATAGATCTTGGTTAAGGGCTCCTGTTCAGCGTTGTAATAGCGCACCACCTCATGGCCGTTGATCCCGGAGATCAGATCGGGGGGGATTTCCAGGCTGATGAAATAGGTGCTGGCCAGGGGAAGCTCATCCAGGACACCAGCAGCGCCTGAAGTCAGGCCGGCCTTGAAAATGGAGCGGTCTTCCCACTCGATCTCGGCCGCTGATTTTGGAAATTGGTAGCTGACCAGCTCTGGTGCGGTGGGGGTGGGGGCGGGCGGCTCTGGCTGCCCGAAAAACAGCCAGGCGCCCAGACCCAGGCCGATCACGACCACTACTATTACCACGCCAAACACTACTCTTTTGTTCATCCTTCCTCCTGGCAGATCAGGGTTGATTCTGAATGGAAAGCACCTCAGGCTTTACCCTACAAGTTTACCTTCACTTGCCCGATATTCCTATACTTCCCGAGCAATCCTCGGGGAGGGTTTTTGACTGACACTTCAGGGGAGGGGCACTTCGTACTCAACGGAAGACCGGAATCGCCTTCGGCGATGACCGGGGACCGGAGACAGAGGACCGGGGATAGGTGACCGGGGGACGGGGGGAAAGGTCGCTGCGCTCCCGACCGAGGACCGGAGCTGCTTCGCAGCTGACGGGGGACCGGGGGACCTGGTGACTGGGGGACGGGGGGAAAGGTCGCTGCGCTCCCGACCGAGGACCGAGGACCGGAGACGGAGGGGGGAGATCATTCAGGCTCTGCGGATCAGGTAATCCGGGGATTGCTCCTTAACGATTACTTATTACGACTTACTCCCATTTTGATAGGCTGTGTACTTATCCGCTTTCCCTTTCACCTGATCAGCCGGGTATTTCAGCTCGTTCAGAGCCATCTTGTCTTTGGCGGCCTGGATGATATCGATCCCGAATTTGTCTGCCAGTTCCAGCAGGTAGACCAGCACATCACCGATCTCCTGGCGCAGTCCCTCGATTTCATCAGAGCTGAGCGGCTGGTCTTCTTTCTTCCACTGGAAGATCTCCACAATCTCAGAAGCCTCGACGCTCAGG
This sequence comes from Anaerolineales bacterium, assembly GCA_024763275.1. GTDB lineage: Bacteria > Chloroflexota > Anaerolineae > Anaerolineales > UBA11858 > B10-G9. The sequence continues at coordinate 2,548 of JANTFT010000066.1, forward strand.
GCCAGGGCCAGATTCTTGGGGGCGTGGTATTGTTCCCAATCCCGGACGCGGCTGAATTCTTTGATCAAAGCTATCAATTTCTCCATATGATCTCCGTCTATAAGACGGTATTATAAAACAGGCAGACAGGCAATGGGACCTATTTATGAATGCTTATCGTCATCTGTGGGGAAAAAAGATTCCCCGAACTATGATGCTATCGACCTTTGCAAGTTTGGTGTTATATAATAATGAGGCTTGTAAGACTGGAATTTGTATTTCCCTTTTGCTACAATGAAAGAACTCCATGTTCGGCTGCCCGTAAAAAGACGCCGGTTCTGCCGGGTAAAGGATATCTGAAGTCTATGGATATCAATGAAAAAACGCTCCTGTACCGTGCCCACGTGGGTGACAGGGGGGCGGCTGGGTCGCTCTACGAGCATTATTACCGCGACATCTACAGCTATATCTTTTATCGTGTCAATGATACCTCCACCGCCGAGGATCTCAGTGCCGAGGTCTTTGTCCGCATGATCCGACAGCTGCCCTCTTTCCTTGACCAGGGGAGGCCCTTCATTTCCTGGCTGTACACGCTGGCTAAAAAAGTGATCCAGGACTACAAGCGAAACCCGGAGCAGCTGGTAACTGCCCGACAGATCAGCGGTTCGGCATCCAACGACCGCATCCAGGACCAGGGCAGGGATCAGCAAGCCCTGGGCTGCTTTCAGCGGGCCCTTCAGCACCTCACCGAGGCCCACAAGGAAATCATCATCCATCGCTTTGTGGAGGGTAAATCAGTGAAGGACATCGCTGAGCTGACCAACCAGAGTAAGCGGTACGTGCGAACGCTGCAGTTAAACGCCCTGAAATCCCTGGAAGAGGCTTTGCATAAGGAAAATTGTCTGTGATGGGACGGGATTTGCCGCCTGAATGCAAGGATCATGATAAATAGCCAGATATGGGGGTAAGAATATTGATGCCCGGCACCCCTGTGGTAGCCCCGATAATAAAAATAAAAAAACGGCCTCCGTTGGGTGTTACCCTGCTCAATCCCAGGATGCAAGACTCCTGCAATGAAACGCAGCTAATCCTTCCAAATTTGTTATTTTTTGTTATAATGAGAATACTCTCACAACCCTTTTCATCCAACAATCGTTAACCCAGTGGTTGTCAGAAATCAGCTGCCTTTGTTTTTTATACAGCAAAGAGCCTGTCTTCAGCACCCGATTAATTCAGCTTTTAGAGGATCAGGTGGCATGTATGATGGGAGACAAATTTACCAGAGTAGTGGAAGAATGCCTCCACCGATTGGACCGGGGTGAAAACCTCCCTGAAATCCTGGTCGATTACCCCCACTATGCGGAGCGTCTCAAGCCTTTGCTGCTGGTCGCTATGGCCAGCCGAGCAATCGACCTGCCGGCCCCTGACCAGGGTGCCCGGCGCAGAGGCAGGAACCAGATGCTGGCGGAAATGGACCAGATGGCCTCAGGGGATTACTTTCACGGCCATCTGGGCTTTACCCGCCTCCAGGGCTGGTATTACGAACTTGTCAATCAGTCCCGATCCCGAGGCCTGATTCTCCGCCCGGTGCCCAGCTACCGGCTGGCAGTCGTGGCCCTGGTAATGGTTTTCAGCATAGGTTTGTTCACGATTTCAGCATCAGCTTCTGGACCGTCCGTGAGCATGCTGAAAGCCCTGGCGGCAGATATCAGGCAGGTGCTGGGAGTTTCCGTTCCCGAGCAACCCCTCCAGGGGAAAGCTTTTGAACAGATCTATTTTTTCAACGATGGCGATCTGCATCTGGGAAACAATCGGGGTGCCAAAGTGGCTTTCCTGCTCGATCTCGAGGAGGATCAGACCGCTTCCGGGAACCAGACAACCTCCCAAAATCAGCAGCGGGGAGGGGACAGCGGACAGGGATGGGAAGGCAATCAAGCTGAAGTGGATCCAGAGATCCAGCCGCCAGACAATCCCGGCAATGGAATGATCCCTCCCGGGCTGGTAGACAATCCCGGAAGGGACATCGCTCCTGGCCAGCAGGATGGTCAGGGTACGGAGATAGCCCCCGGCCAGCAGGACGGTCAGGGCAGAGAGACCGCACCCGGACAGCAGGATAAGGAGAAGAAAGACAAGTCCAATAACAAGGATAAGGATAAAGATGTCGGCGGAGGTCCTGGAGGGCTGGAATAGGTAGTCACGGACAGCGATTGGTCACCAGGTGCTATGAAATGTCAAAAGCACTCCCTTTTAGAGAGTGCTTTTACATATTAAATAATCGGTCAGGATGACGAGGAATCCCCGGATCAATAATTGTGGTCGATGCTGAACATGCCGTTCGGCGTGCTGTCCAGCAGGATGGGCGGAAGGCCAATTTCCCCTACCCACAGCCTGAAATCCGCTCCTGGTTTGTCCTGGAAGAAGAACCGGTTTGCGTCGATCCACTCGACCTTGATCAGATTCGTGACTCCTGCCAGGCTGGTCGGCGCCGCGCCGTATTCCCCGATCTTCGGGTTGGCTGTGCCATCTGTATAAAGGAAATGTTCGCCATCAGCCGACCAGCCGAAAAACCGCAGGTCCCCGGTAGCGTAGATCATATCCCCGCTACCATCGGCGTTGGCGAGGTGAAGCTCAACCACTGGAGGACTTCCGGGGGTGATCTCCACCAGGTAGGCCACCCGGCTGGTGTCCCGCGAGAGCGCCGGAGTGTGCTGGAAGAAAGGCACCGCTGCCATGCTCATGATGTTTGCGGATGCTGACCCATCTGCAGGCAGATGCCAGACCCGGGTGACATCAGGAGAGGGGGCCAGAGGGTCCTCAGGTGGGATAACCACCCGAATGGCTGACCCGTCCGGGGTCCAGAACAGCGGGGGATAATACTGGTATTCGCTGTAGGTGATCACTGCGGGAAAAGCCAGCAGATCCTGTCTGCTGCCCCCGCTGGCATCCACCACACTGACCTGAGTGGGAGTGGACAGACCGATCTGGGAGCCGTCCGGAGAGTAATAAAAATTACCGCCGCTGCCAGGGGCGAGCACGGTTGTCAGCGTGCTGGTATCGGCGTCTACCACCCGCAGATCATCGTTCAGGAACAGCCCCGGCCCCTCGAAGGTCAGCTGGGTGGTGAAAGCGATTTGATGGGTGCCCGGCACGAAATCAAATTGATAGACACGGGCTGAGACGGCATCTGGTTGGGTGATGTAGGTGCTCAAGGTTGACAGGCCAACCAGCTGCCGGAGTCCGCTCCCGTCTACGTTCACTGCCCATAATTCCTGGCTGTAATAGTCTGGTCCCCGGGTGAAGGCGACCAGGGTGCCGTCATCGGAAAGTCCGGCATCAAAGGCATCTCCCACCGCGCCGATGGGAGCAGGCAATAGACCCTCTTCCCAATAAAAGAGATTCCCGTCTTTGATATAAACGGCTTTCAAAACAGCCGGGGTCGGTGGGATTGGTTCCGGGGTGGTTCCGGTGGTTTCCGGTGCGGATTCTTCCCCTTCTCCAGCCGTCAGTGTGGCCGCTACCGAGGTTGCAATGGCATCACCAGAGTCCGTTTCGGGCGCTGGCAGATATTGACAGCTTAAGCTGGCGGTGATCAGCAGGGAAATCGCCAGAGCGATTTTGGTTCGAGGGGACATGGGTACCTCCGTAATTTGAATAGAATAATTCTACCCTGATTTGTTCCGGGATAGTGAAGATACTGGCGGGGAGGGACTTGTTTTATTCCCTTCCTCTTTTGTTTGATGTTAAAATAAAAATAGCACCAGCACCTGTTCAGCAAGTGTCCAGATATGTCCGCTTCCCCGGCCATTTGAGGAGGTAGCCCATGAGCATTGATTCTCCCCCCATCCCGCCAGTTGGGGAGCCTGAAAAGAAAAAGAATGCCCTGCTGCGGGGCTGCCTGGTTGCCTTTCTGCTGGCTCTGGTGGCTTTCTGCTGCCTGGGGTCCCTGGTCTTTTTACCCCTGTTCACTGATTACGATCCCCTGGGAACGGATTTGAAGAACCGCATCGAAAAATATCTACCTTTGAACTACCTGGAAGATCCTTCCTCGTTCCCCGGGATGGAAGAATTCCTGGACGAGAGGGAAAGCACCACCGCCCAACCCGACCAGGAAGCCGGACCATCCACCGCAGACATCAGAGATGCCCAATCCCTGCCCCTGGCTACCTTTGCCTTCAATGATTTTGGGACCACCTTTTCTTATCCCGCTGGATGGGATATCGAAATGGAAGGCTATACAGTCACTTTCTATGATCCGGAAAGTTACACCTACCTGTACATGGGGGAGGAACAGGTAGATGTGGGAACCAAAGCACAAGAGGTGGCGACCGGCGTGCTGGATTCCATCCAGGAAGAGGCCCAATCGGGAAGCTTCCAGCTGCTGTCCAGTACTTCCTATCCCATTCCGATCTCTGATGATGGCTACCTGACCTTATTCGAATGGGTCGATCAAGATGGCTACTATACCTGGGCGTATGACCTGGAGATCGTCTCAGGCGAGTCCAATATCTTCTTCTTCCTCTCGGGAGAGGATTCGGCTGAGATCGCCATGTACGGCGAATTGCTGGATATCATCGCCTCCAGCCTGTCGCGGGTCACTGATTTCGAACCCAGCAGTGACGCTTAGAATTCACAGCCAGCAGATGTAAATACCCTAAAGAGTCCCTGTAAGGGGGCTCTTTTGATTTAAAGCCGGGAGGTTTAAGAGACCCCTTCAGAGAGCCCCTCTCTCTATGATAGGTAAAACTAACCGTCCGGGAGCTGTCAGCTTTCCATACCCCACCGCACTTTCCCACAACGCTGGCAGAGCATCCCCGGAAGAGGTTGCTCATGGGTAGAAAATGGGTCTTGATCGGGATTCTTATCATTGGCATGGCAGCGGCAGCTGGTTCGCTGCAAGTCTCCGCGGGGGGTGATCCTCTCGCTTCGCTTACTCCGCGGCTGACTCAGCGGATCACCGCGCCAGTGATCTCCGGAGTCATTCCGGAGGTCGTCCTGTCGGAGGGAGATCAGGGGGACAGCACTCCCTCCGACGTTTTATTATCTGAAAGCCTCCCGCTGCCGGTCCTGGCCGCTTTGCCGCTGCATGTGGTACTGCTGCTCCTCAACCTGGCGGTCGCTCTGGAGAATAAGGGAGCAAATATGATTTGTCATTTCCTTACTCCAGGTGATTTCGATTGATGTTATCAGAAATGAAAAAAGAACCTATTAGATTCTCTAAGCTGATTGGTGCTGCTCACAAGGATATTTGGATTTAACCGCGGTATTTGTTGAGTAAATACGAGGGGGGCAAGGCAGGGGTGCCCGGTGGAATGGTTCCGCCGGGCACCATCTTTCCCCCTTTCATTGACCGCCTTTCATCCCGTTGTTATAATCACACCAGAATATCCTCTACCAAAGGAGTGCAGAATGGAAAAGACCAATCACCCCCAGGATCCTGAAAAAAAAGAATTTTCCTTAAAGCCCCAGCAATCAGCATCAGTACAGTTATATGCTGTCAAGGCCGGCGACACCCTGACTTCGATCGCAAAAAAGTTCTACGGCGATGGAGCTGAGTACCTGAAGATTTATGAGGCCAACAAGGACCTGATCGGGGACAGCCCGGACAATCTCAAGGTTGGTCAGGAATTGAAAATCCCCCCCAAATAGATAGCGCCCAGTTTTACGATGCGATTTAAGGAGAACAAATGAGCAATAATGTCGACCTGGTAAAGCTATTTTCTGCGGTGACGCAGGCTCTCCAGGAAAACCAGCAATCCCTCAATCAGGCAGATGAGTACAATCAGGACCACGGCGATCACATGGTGGACATCTTCCAGCAGATCACCGGGGCCGTCAAAGAAGCTCCTGAGAATGACGTCGCTAGCGGGTTGAGCAAAGCCAGTCAGCAGCTGACCGGGCAAAAGAGCGGCTCGGCTGCCATGTATGCCAAAGGGCTGGCTCAGGCCGCAGAATATTTCCAGGGCCAGGAACTGGATTCTACCCAGCTGCTGCCCCTGCTCCAGACCATGCTTGGCGGCGGGGAAGCTTCTATTTCCCAGGGAACGGGGGGTATGCTGGATTCCCTGATGGGCTCTCTCGGCGGCGAGGACGGCCTGGATATGGGCGATATCCTCAGCGCCGGGGCGGCTTTCCTGCAGTCCAAACAGGAAGGGGGCAGCAATCTGGAAGCTGCCATTGACGCGGTGATCTCAGCTAGCAAGATGGGCGAAACACCCTACCGGGCCCAGTCCAGCAAGCTGGTCGCTGACGTCCTGCTGAAGAGCTTACTGGGCGGCAGCTGATCACATCTCTCTAGAAACCAAAAAACCCCGCCAAGGCGGGGTTTTTGATTCAAACTGACCCCTCCATTAATAGGATATCTTGCGGGGCAGTTTCTTGGCCTGGGAAACCCAGTTCTTGACCATCTTTTTGGATGGGGGACGGCGGACCAACCTCTTGCGGGCATTGGTTTCCAGTATGCTCTCATAGAGATTGTCCGGGTTGCGCTGGGCCAGTTCGACCACAGTGTCCACGCCGGCTTCTTCCAGCAGGTCAGCGTATTCCTCGCCAACACCCTTGATGCGGAACAGGTCCACATGGTTGACCCACTCCAGGATCAAGGCGCTGCCAATGCCGGAAGCGGCGGCAATGCCCTTCCGACCGGCAGGGGTGCCGCCTTTCTCCAGCAGGCTGGCCGTGCTGCGAATCCCTGCTTTGCGCAGACTTTTGGCGTACTTGCTGCCAATCCCTTCCACATATTCCAGTTTTGCCATCTTGTTATCCTCCTGACTTGAATCCATTAAAAAACCCTTCCCCTGGCAGGGAAGGGTAGTTGTTTGGCGCTTTACAGTTTGGGAATGATCAGTTCCATCCCAGGTTTGATCAGGTCGGGATTGTCTCCGATCACGTCTTTGTTAGCTTCGTAGATCTTCATGTATTTTCCGGCGTCATTGTAGTATTTCTTGGCAATACCGCTGAGAGTGTCACCGCTAACCACCACGTGCTTCTTCACTTCTGCGGCAGCCTTTTTATTCTCTTTCTGCTTCAGCAGCATATCGGCTTTGGCTTTATCGATGTCGGCTTTTGTGGAAGAGCCGGTTGCCCTGGTCTGGGTCTGCGGTTTGGTTTCTTCCTCTTTTTTCCCAAACAATCCGAAGATACCTTTTTTCTCTGTCATGTTCACTCCTTCTACCTGATTTGATTAGGTTTTCTATTCTATCATATCTTTCCCTGGATTCTAACGATTTCCGGCTGATATTGCAACGCAACCAGCCCCTTCAGATCTGCCCTGGAAGGATCGAAAAAGCAGCAGCCTGGTCCCGCCCACTTACTTGGGAGGCGAGGGCCCTATTTGAGAGTAAAGCTGACCACTAAATCCAGGTTCTGGCCGCCCTGGCAGTCTGTCTGCAGATTGATGTCACCGAAACTATCTGTGACCAGATCCCCGTTAGCCTGGGCGGAGCTTCCCTGAGAGGCATTCAGGGTAATGACTGTGTGGTCACCCCCGCTCAGGGTCGCTCGACAGCTGCCGGCTTCGACACTGAGGGTCACGGCAGCGTTTACTCTCTCCCGAGACCAATCCTCGTTGATTTCCAGGCTGGTGCTGTTCGAACCATCAGCATCCTTCATCCGCACCCGCACCTCACCTGAGTTGCCGAAGAGTTTGGAGGTGGTCTGGTAGCCTGAACTGCAGGCCAGAGCTGACAGCGCCAGGATCGAAGCTGCCAGCAACAGGTGGATGGTTCTTTTCTGTGGTGTCATTTTACTCTCTCCTTTCTTGGTGACCTGCCGGGGTCGAGGTTCTGCTTATTATCGGCTGAAAAGCTTGCTGATCTCGCTGAACTGCTGGTACTGGGAAAGTATATTCCGGGCAGCTTCAGAATTGTCTCCAGACACTTTATACATTTTTCCTCTAGTTT
>JANTFT010000067.1 GCA_024763275.1 Anaerolineales bacterium
ACATCTGCGCCAATTGCCCAGCCATTGTTCCCGTTGTAGCCTTCCCGCCACCAGCCGTCCAGGACCGAAAAATTCAATACCCCGTTCAAAGCTGCTTTTTGTCCGGATGTGCCAGAAGCCTCCAGAGGCCGCCGAGGGGTGTTCAGCCAGACATCCACGCCCTGAACTAGATAACGGGCCAGGTTCATGTCATAATCTTCCAGGAACACCAGCCGGCCCCCACTTTCCGCCAGCTTGACCTTGCGGTAGACTTTCTGGATCAGGAGTTTTCCGGGTTTATCAGCTGGATGGGCTTTTCCGGCAAAGATGATCTGCACCGGCATATTGGGCTTGTTGATGATCCGCAGCAGGCGTTCGAAATCGCTCAGTATCAGGTCAGCCCGCTTGTAGGTGGCAAACCGCCGGGCAAAGCCAATGGTCAGGGCATAAGGATTTAACAGCGTTCCCGCAGCTATCACCTGAACAGGATGGACCTCATCCCTGAGCCATTGGGAACGAGCTCTTTCGCGCATATATAAAACCAGCTTGCGCTTGAGATGTCGGCGGGCCATCCAGAGTTCTTCAGCGGGGATGTCAGCAATAGCGTCCCAAATCCCGGGGTCGTCGATGTTTTCCAGCCAATCCTGGCCCAGATAGCTGCCGTAGAGATGGCGCAGCCTACGAGCCAACCATGTTCCTGTATGAACCCCATTAGTGATGTAACTAATAGGGACATCTTCTGTTTTTAACTGAGGCCAGAGATAATTCCACATTTCCCGCGCAACCTGCCCGTGAAGTTCGGAAACCCCATTCCTTAAAGTGGACATGCGCATGGCCAGGACAGGCATGCTGAATGTTTCTCCCCAGGAGACATTGTGCCGGGCAAGGTCAAAGAACTCATCCCTGGTAAGACCCAGTTTTTCCCTGAAGCCCCCAAAATACTTATCGATCAGCCAATCCGGGAATTCATCACTGCCAGCAGGTACCGGGGTATGGGTGGTGAAGACAATCCTGCTCCGGACGGCAGCAAGAGCTTCCTCCAGGCTGGCCCCCGCCTCAATCTCCTCCCGAATCCGTTCCAGGGAGAGGAAAGCCGAGTGGCCCTCATTCATGTGCCAGATAGAAGGGGAATGTCCTAACTTCCTCAACGCCCTTACCCCGCCGACCCCGAGAATTATCTCTTGAGAAATGCGGGAATCCAGGTCGCTATTGTACAAGCGAGAAGTCAGTTCCCGGTCCTCGTTGGAGTTGCCATCAACGTTGGAATCCAGCAGATAGAGAGGTACGCGGCCTACCTGGATCTTCCAGATCCGCAGCAAGATTCCCCTGCCAGCGAGCTCCACCTGGACCGTGAGAGGTTTTTCATCCTCGTCCAGCAAGGGAATCACCGGCAGCTGATCGAAATTGAGCTTGATGTAATTGTCTTCCTGCCAGCCGTCCTCGCTGATTGTCTGGGTGAAATAGCCTTTGGTATAAAGAAAACCCATCGCGATCAGAGGCAAACCCAGATCGCTGGCCTCTTTTAAATGGTCTCCAGAAAGCACCCCCAGGCCTCCGGCGTAAATCGGCAGGGTTTCATGCAAGCCAAATTCCGTTGAGAAATAGGCAATGGTTTCTGCATCCAAATGTCCATGGTTCACCTGATACCAGGTATCTTCCCGTTCCAGATAGCGGTCAAATGCCTGCAGAGAACTGTCATAAAAGTCGAGATAGTTGCTGTCATGGGTCACAGCATTCAGCTTAGCCCGTTCCACTTTTCTGAGAAACCGGATGGGATTGTGAGTGGTTTCTTCCCAGAGGTCGCTGTCAACCCACTTGTAAAGCCGCTGAACATCCGGGTTCCAGGTCCACCACAGGTTATAAGCAAGCTCTCCCAACCTTTCAATGCGGCGGGGAAGACTGAAGTTATTTGGTAAAAATTCCTGCACCTTTGCTGGGTTCAAGCCCAACCTCCTGGAAATTTATTCTTTAAGTGCGTGATGACAAACCCCGCCCATTCTACCATTTAGGCTGAGTCCCGTAAACGCATAGTATTCGTTCAGAGTTTTTTCGAGATACATCCGGGGGGTAGCAGCCCGAATCGATAGATTTAGGGCTGAAACAGGCAATTCCTGAACTAGCCGCCCTTATTCGGAAAAACGAGCCTGGCCCCACTCCCTGATATCCTCTGGAGGAAGCGGTACCTCGCCTTCCCTTCTTCTCACCAGCTTGAGGGCTTCTTCAGGACAAGCCGGGACACATAATCCACAACCAACACAATTAGTCAGGTCCACCCGGAGAAGATCCCCATCGAGATCAAGAGCGCCAAACTTACAGCGATCCAGGCAGATCCCACATCCCAGACAGACCTCCTCATCCACCACTGTCTGAAAATCGGACCGGGAAACAGCAGTTGAGTTGTTGAACTCCGCCACAGCTCTTAAGATACCGCAGCTGCAGGTACAGCAGTTGCAGATATAGTAATTGTGATCCCGGTAGTTGCCAGTAGTGTGCACCAGACCGGCGTCTTCCGCCTCCCGGAGGATGCGGAGAGACTCTTCTTTACTGATAGGCCGGTCAACCTCACTGTTATCGAACGCCCCCTCCACCGGTGCGAACACCAGGCAATTCTCGATCGGGTGAGAGCAGGGATCCCCGATCAGGCTTTTCTGGACACGGCAGATGCAATCCCGTACTCCCCAGGATTTGGCGTTCTCGATCAGCCCTGAGGCTTTTTCAAAAGGAAAGACTTCCATCTCGAAATCGATGGCTTCCTGAACAGGGATGACCCGATGGACAGAAAGGCCTTTACCGGTTATTTCCCCTCTGGTTTCCTGAAAGTAAGCCTCAAACAACTCGGCCAATTCCTTATCCAGACGGGGAAGGAGCTCTTCGTATAAGCCCACTACGAACGGCATCAGCCCATAAACCAGGCCGGTTTCACCCCTAGAAAAAAGAATGACCCTTTTTCTGGCCATATCTTTCAAGGTGCGACGGGCTTCTTTTTCAGGGACTCCCGCCCGGCCAGCGATAATCCCTGCCGGCTCTTTCTCATAAAACATCTCGGCCGCTAAAGCAGCTTCCTCCGGGGTAAAAATTCTCTGCAGCAAGCGGATCTCGATTCCGCTCTCCGTTGCCGGGAATCGATTTGGCAGGTCATCCAGCTTACGGGCCAGCTGGCGATATGTTCCCAAACTCATCAGGCTCTCTCCTTTTACCCCTGGTCGGCTCACCTGAGTTCACCCTCTCGGCTGCGGCTCAAACCAGCAGCTCGGCTGCTTCGCGGATCAGGGCTTCGGCAATCCCGGATTTTGGCATCAGCTCCAGATCCTTGATCCGGCCGTCCTTCCAGAGCAGGGTGACCTGGTTCTGATCGACCCCAATCCCTGCATCGCTCCGGCTGACATCATTGGCAGCGATCAGATCCAAATCCTTGCTCTCCAATTTTATGCGGGCATTTGCAAGCAAGTCCTCCGTTTCGGCAGCGAAGCCAATCACAATTCTTGGCCCACAGCTTTGCTCCTTTTTTCGGGCTGCCACCAGCTGGAGGATGTCATCGGTTCTCTCAAGGGCCAGGGTCTGTCCGCCCTCGTCTTTCTTGATCTTCTGCTCCGACCGCGTTTGCGGCCTGAAATCCGCTACCGCCGCGGCCATTATCAACAGATCCGCTCCTTCCGTTTCGGCCAGAACTGCCCTGGCCATCTCGCTGGCAGTTCGAACCTGGATCAAAGTGGCGCCTACCGGAGGTTTAAGACAGGTGGGAGCACTGATCAACACTACCTCCCCGCCGGCGTCCAGGACAGCCTGAGCCAGGGCATAACCCTGCTTACCGGATGATCTATTGCTGAGAACACGGACGGGGTCGATTGGTTCCTCGGTCCCCCCGGCTGTTACCACAACCTTTTTGCCCTGCAGGGGGCCATCCTTCCCCAGCAGCTGACGCAGGTGTCCAACCAGATCCCCAGGTTCGAGCAGGCGTCCTTTTCCTGAGAGTCCGGAGGCTAGGTGCCCTGTCCCGGGGCCCCAGATCAAGACTCCGCGTGAACCCAGAACTGCCAGATTTTCCTGGGTTGCCGGATGGGAATACATCCCACCGTCCATGGCTGGAGCTACAGCTATGTTCGTCCTTGAAGCCAGGGCAGCCAATGTCAGCAGGTTGTCCGCCAGCCCATGGGCCAGCTTGGCTATCGTATTGGCGGTCGCCGGGGCGATCAAGAAAGCCTGGTTCCGCTCTCCCAATTCTACGTGCAGCACATGCTCCTCCTGCTGCCATAAATTGCTGTCCAGGTATGCTCGGCGCCCTGTCACTGCAGAGAAGCTCAATGGGGAGATCAATTTCGAGGCCGCTTCGGTGAGGATCGTATCGACCAACGCTCCTGATTTGGTCAGGGTTGACGCCAACTCAACAGACTTATATGCTGCGATCGAGCCGGTTACACCGAGAACAATTCTTTTTCCTGATAATACCTTCATCCCATTACCTTTCCCTTTCTGAAGTAAACCGGGGTTGTCGACTTGGCTGGCAACCAGATCAGCGGTTCATCTCCCAGATAATCCTCAGCCCGTCGAGAGTCAGCCAGGGAGCGACAATATCGATCACATCCGTTTCCCGGGCGATGATGTCAGTCAATCCTCCGGTGGCAATCACTTTCATCTCAGGACCCAGCTCCTTCCGGAAGCGGGCGACCATCCCTTCCACCAACCCCACATAGCCGAATATCAATCCTGACTGCATGGCATAAGGTGTATTGCGCCCGATCACCGAGGGAGGAGTGTTGAGATCAACTTTCGGCAGTTTGGCTGCCCGCTGAAAGAGAGCATCCGCAGCAATGCCGATACCGGGAGCTATCGCTCCGCCAAGGTAATCACCTTCCGCGGAGATCGCATCGAAGGTTGTCCCGGTACCAAAATCAACCACACAGGCTGGCCCTCCATAAAGACGCTGGACAGCGGCGGCATCAACGATCCTATCAGCACCGACTGATTTTGGCGTTTCATACAGGACCCGCACCCCGGTTTTCACTCCGGCATCCACAACCAGGGGGTCCTGACCAAGATATTTCTGGCAGGTTTGCTGGAAGACTCCGGTCAAATGTGGGACTACGGATGCCAGGCAGACACCATTGATATCTTCCGGGGGGATATTTTCGAGCTGCAGCAGACCGATGATCTGCAGTCCATATTCATCAGGCATGCGCTGATGGTCGGTGGACACTCTCCAGCTGAGATCCATCCGGTCACCATCGTAAATGCCCAGGGATATATTAGTGTTGCCGATATCAATGGTCATCAACATAGGATATCCTTTACCTGGTTAGAACTGTCCAGCAGCAAGATCCTCGGCTTCCAGTCGGTTAGATCATCTTCTTTAACCATACCATAGGTCATGATGATGATCCGGTCTCCTGGATGAGCCAATCTGGCGGCCGCTCCATTGAGCTGGACATCACCAGAGCCTGCTTTCCCGAAGATGGTATAGGTCTCAAATCTGCTCCCGTTGTTGAGATTCACAACCTGGACCTGTTCATACTCCGCTATGCCGGCCTGCTCAAGCAGGTCACTATCAACGGTGATGCTCCCCTCATATTCCAGATTCGCATCGGTAACAGCAGCCCGGTGGATCTTTGATCTTAACATTTTCCGATACATAACTCACTTCCCTAAAATGATATTGTCGATCAGGCGGGTTTTTCCCACGAAGACAGCCAGGGAGATCAAACAATTCTCAACCTCATTTTTCAGCTCAGCCAGCGTCTCCGGATCTGCACAGGAAACGTATTGAAGCTCAGCCAGCGGTTCATTCTCGATCTCCTGGCGGACGATGTCTCTCAACTTTTGGGCGCTTCTCTCGCCTCCCAGAAAGGCGTCGCGGGCTTTGAATAAACCGCTGGAAAGACAGAGAGCTGCCTGCCTTTCAGGTGCGCTCAGATAGGTATTCCGGCTGGACATAGCCAGCCCGTCCGGCTCCCGCACGATCGGGCAGACCACCATTTCTAGCGGGTAACTCAGGTCGCGCACCATCTGGCTCACAACAGCAGCCTGTTGAGCATCTTTCTGGCCGAAATAAACCCGGTCAGGCCGCACAGCATTGAACAGCTTGGCAACCACCGTTGTCACGCCCCGGAAATGGGTTGGACGGTAGGAACCTTCCAGCACCTTTGTCAACTCCTCCACCTCGACCCAGGTCTGAAAATTCTCGGGGTACATCACCCCCACAGTGGGTATCCACACCAGGTCTGTTCCCGCACCACTCAGCAGTTCCAGATCACGGTCGATGTCCCGGGGATAATTCTCCAGATCCTCATCTGGAGCGAATTGAGTGGGATTGGCAAAGATGCTCACAGCCACGGTTCGATTTTCCGCCCTGGCTTTGCGCACCAGTGAGAGATGACCCTCGTGCAGAAATCCCATGGTCGGCACAAAACCCAGCGGTCGATTCAGCTCCGCTATCCCCTTCTTTAACTCATCCGCGGTAATGACTACTTTCATCCTAGACATCCTTGATTAAATCGGTTTTGGCTTTGACAAGCAGATAGAGCAGCTGATTTATCGGTGTGGGAAGACCAATGGAGTCTCCCCGGCGGTGCACCTCACCACAGAGAGCCTCGATCTCGGTCGGCGCACCGCGGCGGATGTCCTGCAGCATGGAAGACACATTGCTCGAAGTGGCCTCCGCAACAGCCCTGGCCTCCCTGGTTGGGTCCTCGAACGCAAGCTGGATGCCCAGCTTGCCGGCCACAGCAGCTGCTTCGCTGGCAGCCAGTCCCATAGCTTCGACAGCTGCCGGGCTGTCCAGCAGCTGGCCGTTCTTTACCTCCAGCAGGGCTGTAAGAGGATTGATAGCCACATTAATGGCCAATTTTCCCCACACCAGGCTGGCTAGATCAGCTGTTTCCCGGACGTTCAAACCACTCTTCTTTAAGATCCGGATCAGCGGGACCAAACCCGGGTGGTGCGGAACGGTTATCAAACCTTCCCCTCCCGGACGCACGACCCCTGGGCCGACCAGGGTCGCGCCGTAAGTGGTCACTCCCTGAGCTGTCCGCTCCTCCCCTAATGCCTTCCGGAGTATTTCAGCGTTCCCCAATCCATTTTGAAGGGTCAGGGCGATGCCATCCGGGGCTAGCAAACTGGCAAGCTGGCTGGCAGCCCGTTTGGTCTGCCAGGATTTCACCAGCACCAGCGCCAGACGGACAGGAGCCAGCTCAGATCCTTCCCGGGCAGCCCTGGCAGGGAAGGCTGTCATTTCATCCTCCTCCTGCAGGCAGATCCCCTTCCGGCGGACGGCCTCGATGCCTGCTTCCCAGGTACCCAGCAGCTGGACTTTGACACCGGCCGCGGCCAGGCGGCCCCCAAAATACAGCGCCATGGCGCCGGATCCGATGATAGTGATTTCCTCCATCGCTCAGGACTCTCCCACCTGCTCCAGGAACTGCTCCCATTCCCCGTCAGGGATGGTAAAGGTATGCTCCTGGGCAGGAAAGACCCCACGTTCCACCTCCTGCTTATAAGCCAGCAGCGCCTGGGAGATCTCCCCGTGCAGCTCGGCATATTTTTTGACGAATTTGGGAGTAAATCTATCATACATTCCCAGCAGGTCGTGGATGACCAGCACCTGGCCGTCACATCCCCCCCCCGCTCCAATGCCGATAGTAGGGATGGTCAACCGGGAGGAAATATAGGAAGCTATCCTGGCAGGAACGGATTCAAGGACAATCCCGAAACAACCCGCTTCCTCCAGAAGCAGGGCATCCTCCAGAATGCGCTTGGCTGCCCCAGCCGTTTTCCCCTGAGCTTTAAAGCCTCCCAGCTGATGGACGCTCTGGGGAGTGAGCCCCAGGTGCCCCAGCACCGGGATGCCGGCGCCAATTATCGCCCGGACAGCGTCCAGGCGTTCTCTGCCACCTTCCAGCTTGACTGCATCCATGCCGGCCTCCTGCAGGAATCGGCCGGCATTGCGGACAGCATCCCCGGTTTCAGCCTGGTATGACAGGAAGGGCATGTCGCCGATCAGCAGGGATCGGGACGCTCCCCGAGAAACTGCCCTGCAGTGGTGCAGCATGTCCCCCATAGTCACCGGCAGGGTATTGCTATAACCGAGGACAACCATTCCCAGAGAATCACCCACCAGAATGGAATCGATCCCAGCCTGGTCCACCGCCCTGGCAGTGAGATAATCATAGGCCGTTAACATGGTCAGCTGTTCTCCGCGCTTTTTTTTAGAGCGAAAGACAGCTGTGGTCACTTTCTTAATAGGAGCAGGGGAATTTGACATGGTACCCTCCTCGTGGGTAGGGGCCAAAAAGCATTTATTAAAATAATCTGCAGGGTTTATTATCCCTTATTCCAGGTAAATATTCAAGGAATCAATCAGGTGAGTTAAGGGCGTTTCCCGTTAAGCATAACCGTATTTCGTCAAAAAATCACCGAATAATCTCTGGCAGTCGGCGAGCTGCACCTCGGTTAACTTTTCCTGATACCTGCCAATAACACCCTTCACAAAGTGAGTTCCTTGACTTTTATTCGATCTTTTACCAGGTCTGTAGCGCTCAATGATATTATTGATTTCCGCCTCCCGCCTGTCGATTTCCAAATAGTCCACCAACCTATCCACTTCCGAGTCATAATCTTCTAACAAATTCTCATATTTCACTTTCAAAGTATGAGGAGAGGACATCCAACCTGCGGCGATCTTCACGTAAAAATCCATGAAAGCGATCGCATCATCAATTGTTCTTAGCGGAGTAAAGGCATTTGTCAGCCCTTGCGAGGACATCCGCTGACCGTATTCATAAGCAGACAGCAATGCGTCCCGGGGATCCCTGTAAATATAGGTCGGCTTTATCAATTTCATCCTGATCAGCAGGTCTGCCAGCAAACGTCTCTCAGCATGTAACTTAATAACGTAGCGGGGTTCAAATAAAACAGGCACCATAACAGGAAGCAGTCGGTAAAAGCTTAACGTTCCGATATTACAATTGACCTCTGTCAGCAGATGGTTAAGCCTGTATTTCAAGCGGATTTTCTTAGCGTCTATTCCCCCTACAGCAACTACCAGATCCTGGGTGAGATTGTAGTACCAACCAGACCCTGCCCGGGGCATACCCACAGATAATACAAGATGTTTATTCATTGCGATTCTCAAAATGGGAAGTGGATTTACGAAGGAGGGCTTCTTTTTCCTCCTCGCCCAGAAAAGCGATCCGCAAAGCGTTAATCTGAGCCTGGGATATCAGCACCTGATCCAGCTGAGCCGCCGGAGCGGCAACTTCATACTCATGGTGCAGATCGATCCCGCTGATGCCCGGATCGTCAGTGTTAATGGTAGCAAGGATCCCCGCCTCAAGGAACCTGCGTAGGGGATGGTCCTGATAACTTTCCACCACCCTGGTCTGCAAGTTACTGGTCAGATTGGATTCAATCCCGATCCGATTCTCTACCAGATATTCCATCAATAGTGGGTCCTGGACAGCGCTGACGCCGTGGCCAATCCGTTCCGCTCCCAGCTCCTCCACCGCCTGCCAGATGCTGTCCGGACCAGCTTCCTCTCCAGCATGGACGGTGATATGCCAACCTGCTTCACGCCCTTCCTTAAAGTGGTCCCGGAACAACCGGCCAGGAAAATTCACCTCGTCGCCTGCCAGGTCCAGGGCAGCGATCTGATCCTTATATGCCAGCAGGGATTCCAGCTCAATCCAACCCTGGTCTGGCCCATAAGTCCGGCTGATAATACCGATGGCGTTAACCTGGACGTCAAACCGGGATCGGCCCTCCTCCAGCCCATTCAGGACGGATTCAACCACACCTTTGGGATCGAGTTGATGGGGTTCCGCCATAAAGAGCGGGCTGAATCGCAGTTCAATGTAATCGATCCCTTCCCGGTAAGCATCCTCGACGTTCTCAAAAGCTACCCGCCGGCAGGCGTCATAATCGGCCAGCACACCCACCATGTATTTGAACTTCTCTATAAATGCCATCACTCCCGGGCGGGGTTCGGTGATCTGGACAAACGGGCGCAGCTCGTCAACAGTGTTCCCGGGTAGAGGGATATCATGCTTTTGAGCCAGATCAATAATGGTATCCAGCCGGATGCTGCCATCCAGATGCCGGTGCAGATCGATCAGGGGAAGGGATTTATCAATCACAGGTCATCCTCCTTGTTCTCCTCCTGGTTTGATAATTGTACCCTTTTTACCAAAGAGCCTGTATAATAAAAGACAGTTAGACTGACAAAAGGAGTACCACCGATGAGAAAGGCGATGGCGTTTGTGTTTGGTGCAATCATGGGGGGGGTGCTGGGAGGAATAGGCGCACTGCTGTTAGCTCCCTACTCTGGAGATGAACTGCGCTCGGGGATCAGGAAAAATATCGAAGGGATCCAAAT
>JANTFT010000068.1 GCA_024763275.1 Anaerolineales bacterium
GATCATTAACTCTGCAATCTTGTCTTTGAATCTGTCAACAGTATTAATGAGCTTCTTTCGCACTGTGGAAAGGAAGGTACCTTGCCGCCAGGCTGAAGCCCAGCAGCCAGTAGGATATCACGCCCGTTCCCACTGCCCATTCCTGCCAGGTTGGGACATAGGAATTGAGCTGCACCGATGGGGTAAATGGATCATAGGTAATGGAAGCTATCAGGCCGGAGAAGTTGTAATTCCAGCGCAGCAGGATCGCGCAGAGGACAGGCCCCACAGCTGCCAGCATCAGCACTTTGAAATTCTTGATTCGCTTGGCCATCATCAAAATCGTACCCGGGATAAGGGCAAATAAAAACTGACCGAGCCAGAAAGTCAAGCTGTACGGCGCTACCGAATTCAGTAACTGCTTCTGGGTGAAAATCTCATGGTTGAAACTGTAGTAGTTTGAGACCGCCCAATTCCACACTTGAATATATACACACAGTAGCACGATGGCTCCCGCGATTCGGGCAACATCATAAAACACTCCATCCGACACTAAACCAGGACGCATAACCCTGAAAACGATCACACCTAGGAAGAACAGCAATGCTGTCCCCCCGGCCATCGCAGAGAAAATGAACAAAACCGGAGCTGTTGGATTGAACCAGAGACCACGGCCTGACAAAACACCATAAGTTGCTCCCAGCGATGCCTGGTGCAGCAGCGACAACGTTAGCCCTGCTATTGCCAATCCAGGACCTGCTTTGTGGAGCCAATGAGCAACCTGTTTCAGGATATCCGCCAGTTTTTGGAGAAAACTGTACTTTTTCAACCAGGGATGCTCGCTGAAAACGGGATGCTCAACAATAATAGGTACCAATTCAGCCAGCAGGACAGTCAGGTAGAGGACCACACACATGGTGATCTCCCACAACAAAGAGTGAGCCTGCCAGAATACCAGGGGATGCCAGAAACGGAGAGGCTGGCCTAGGTCAAAAAATAACACAATACCAGCTGCCGAATATCCCAGAAAACCCAGCAACACGGCCAACCGGCCTATGACCTCAAAGCGTTTAGATCTCAATAAGTAAACAATCACACCAAATACGAAGGCACTTCCTCCTAGGGCGATGCTGGAGAGGTCGATGGTGATCCATAATCCCCAGGGTACCTGATTGGAAAGTCCAGTTACCTGGAGTCCGTGTGTCAAAACCTGGTATCCACCAACCGCTCCCACGCCCAAGCCCAGGATCAATAATCCAATCCAGAATGGAAAGACCTCGAAGCGGCGAGAGCCAAATCGAAACTTGATTGTTTGAATAGCATTAGCCATTTTCGGCTCCTCCCTCTGAGGATGCTTGGGGGCGAGGTGGCAGATAGAAAACTTTTGGAGAGGTGCTCAAATCCTCCCGCAGCCGGATCGAAACCTTACATTTGCTCAGTTCCTGAGAGACCGGGCTTTCCGGGTCATTGAGGTCTCCAAAAACCCGGGCTCCGGTGGGACAGGCAACCACGCAGGCTGGAGTAGCGGCTTCATCGATTCCCGGAGTGAGCCCCCGCTCCAGACCCTCGTCTATACGGTGGGAGCAGAAGGTGCACTTTTCAGCTACTCCCCGCGGTCGGCGTTCCACCTCGGGGTAACCGAATTCGGGAACGTACTTATTGGGTTCCGTATGCTTCCGCCAGTTGAACACCCGGGCGTCATAGGGACAGGCCACTTCACAGTACCGGCAGCCGATGCATTTATCGTAATCCATGGCAACGATGCCGTCCTCACGCACATAGGTAGCCCCAACAGGACAGACATGGACGCAGGGCGGATCCTCGCAATGCATGCAGGGACGAGCGAGGAAAAACTCCACGCCGGAATCAGTCTCTTCCTTGGTGACATCGTTGTAGCGCATGTCATCTGGAAGGTCGTTTACCGCCTGACAGGCATAAGTGCAGTAATTGCAGCCAATACATTTGTCAATGTCAATGCTCATGCCCCAGCGATGCTCTCCCTGGCCATGGCTGCCGTGATTGGATTTAGCCTTTGTGTTGGAGATCTGCACCAGAGCCAGGGCCCCCGCAGCCGATCCTGCTACTGCTAAGAACCCCTGACGCGAGATTTTATTCTTTCGTGTATGCTCTTCAGGCATTTTATTCTCCATTAGATCCCTCGTTCTGGCTTTCTGCGCTACTCCCGGGCTCTTTCCCCTTCACAACCCAGAAACCGGTAGCGCCTACAAGCAAACCGATCAAGATATATCCCCAGGCGGGGATGACAACATTCGCGCCTTGGGGCTGACCCTCTTCAGCGCCCGACATAGTTTCGCCTCCACCCTCCTTAGGACCCTGGCCAGAGATTTCTGCTGCCGTCATCGCAAAAGTGTTAGCAGAATGAGCATCTTCCCCATGACATTGAGTGCAGGAATCAGACTGGATCGTAAATGTATGCCCCGTGTTCATATCTGTGCTCTTGTGGCAGTCCAGGCAGGTGACTCCTTCCTCAGCATGAGTGGAATCTTGCATTTGTTCCACCTGTTCCTGGTGACAATTCTCACAGGTTGTCGTTGCCCCTTCAGGAACTTTCTGTTCAGTCGAATGAGGCTCATGGCAGTCTACACAAGCGATGGGATCTTTTGAATTGTCCAGATTTGCGTGGGTACTGTGCTGCCAGTCATGATATTCATCAAGGTGGCAGGCACCGCAGGTATTCGCATCATGAGAAATAGAGTACGTAGCTTCTGGATGCGAGCCCTCGCCTTCTAGAGTATGACAGGATACGCAGCCCACATCAGAAGAGCCATGGTGGCTGGCACTCCAGGAATCTGATTCTACTTGATGACATTCCACACAATCATCTGGCGCTGTTGAAATGGCGCCGATCGTTCCGATATGCGAAGTCGGTGGGAAATTCGTCAAACCGTAAACCTGTTCATCTGTGTACCCCAGGGCCGCAAAGTCCAGGCGTCCCCCCTCTTCGGTATGGCAGTCCTGGCAGGTAAGGGCATTTTCCGCAGGGGCGACCATGTGAGTGATAGGCCAGTACATGCGAGTGGTGACAAAATCGTAGCTTCCGCTGTAAGGAGCTCCGACGTAGGCCATGCCCGCTTCTATAGAACTCGCCCAGTCAAAATCTTTCCAATAAGCTGCATCATCCTTCCCGAACAGATGGGGTATCACCAGTGATTGGTAAACGGAATCGTAAGGCTGAGTGCCTTCAAAAACCTTCATGGGCCAGATCCGGCTGGAAGGATCATCCAGAGATCCTTGAGGAGCATTGATCACCAGCAGATCATCAGGGTTAAATGTATCCCCCAGGAGAGTGTATTCAATCTGCCCATTGAACCAGATGTAGCCCGGGATGACATTTTCTTCATCGACGAACTCTCCCTTACGCGAGTCATAGACGGGGTACCCGTTCTCGTCTTTAATGACCTTGATGGACCCATCTTCGTTGAGATCCCCGGCTTTTGACCAGTCCCACCACATTTTTGTAGGAACTCCCCCCCGGGCAAATTCCGGGATATGACAGGTCTGGCAGGCAATCCGCTCGACATGCTGATTGAGGACATTATAGGTATGCGGTTCGGCGGTATGACAGGTTTCGCAGGTTTGCTCGTCAGTCGAATTCATGGAATAGCGGCTGCCTTCAACCACATGCCCCTCACTGGTATGGCAGTCGGTGCATTTAAAGTTCAGCCCTGCGGCATCCATGTGCACGTCCAGCTGATAATCAGGGTTCGCCAGGGAAGAATCCATATCGCCGTGTTTAACGCCGTCACCCCCACCGCCGTAGAAATGGCAGGAACCACAGGTCGAGCGACTGGTCGGTCCAACATTCTGAGCGACGTATGTCAAATCTGGCGGTTCCCAGATATTTCCACTTCCAGGAGGAAATTCCTTGGGCTCGTAGGCTGGGTGTCCTGCCCCGGTAGGGAATTTCTTGTAGGTGCCTGTATTGTCGTGGCAAACCAAACAATCCACGTTCTCTTCTGCCGAGAAGTCAAAAGTATTATCCGCCCAGCCATAACCAGCGTGGCAGCTGGTGCAGCGAGGCTCATTGGAATCAATGGCGATGCAGAAATCATTGATAACATTCTTCTTCCCCAGAATCTGCCCGGTGTCTGGATTCGGGTACTCCCAGGTCCAATGGGAGGTATGCATGATCTCATCAGCGGCGTCGACATGGCAGGAAAGACAAGCTGCAGTGACTTCCGGTCCGCTTTTAAAATCGCCTTGCAGTATCTGAAATTGGCTGTGATCCACCGGAGTAGGTGGAGGGTTCTCATCCCCGCCATCAAATGATCCAGATTCTCCGGGGTTGAATTGGGGGTTGTTGAGTTGGGAATAAGCAAAGGCTTCACCCTTGGCTGCCCGTGCCTGAGGCACCAAAACGATTGCCCCGACAACAAGCAGCAATGCTATTCCTGCCCCAACAAAAACTCTGCTCCATATTTTAATTGATTCCATTTGCTTTCTCCTGCTGAGGGCTTATTAAACAGGTGTTTCTATCCCCTATCCACACAGATAACCCCCAAAGCAAGAGGATACGCCCTCTCTGTTTGGGGTACAAAGATCCCGCCGCAGCTGCTACCCGGCAAAGATCAGTACTGGTATTTCATTCGCAATGTATAGGAAATCTTGATTAGCAGCATACATACCAGTAAAAATGTCTACGAAAAATGCTTAATATATTTCACAATAAGAGTAGAACCGTACATAGAATAATACAGAAGTGCTAAAAGCAAAACCCCACACACCCTGAAAAGGTGTCATTTATCACGTATCAGGTGTTATTCGTCAGATGTGAGTTCAAGGACAATCTAGATAAAAGTGAAATTTCTGAGCGTAAAAATAGTTGGCTACGCTTCCCGGATGTCAATGATTCGTTCGACCAAAGGACGCACTGCCTTCTCTATAGCCTCCGCGCTGGCGCCTTTAACCTTTAAAACAACATCCCGGTTCTCGGTGTCCTCGCCAAGGAAAGTGCCCAGGGTGAGGACATTTCCCCCGATCTCGAAGATTGCCTTTGTCAATTTCGCTAGCTCCCCGGGGACTTCAGGTACCAATACTTCCACCCGAACGCCTTGCTCACGGGCCCCAAGCATCTCCAGGAAGACCTTGAATAAATCAGTCTCCGTGATGATTCCCACAACCTTATCTTCCCGAAGGACCGGCAAACCTCCAAACTTGTTATCTGCCATGATGCGGGCAGCTTCTTCCAGCGGTGTATCCTCTTCGATAGTAACCACATTAGCACTCATCACCGTTTCAATGGTGATCTTACTGATCAGGTAGTTCACTTCCCAAACACTCAGGCTAGTAGCATCGGAAGGTGCGGCATGGAGTATGTCTTCCTTAGAGACAATGCCGACCAAGCGACCTCGTTTGTCTACCACAGGAAAGCGGCGGACTCCTTCCTTCTTCATCAAGTCAAGGGCATCCATAATGGGCATTTCCGGATGAACGGTGATCACCGGATAGGACATTCGCTCTTTGACTAACATCTCATTTTCTCCTTTGTTTTTTCGCTAGTTTCAACACGTCAACGCAGCTTTGCAAGTCGAATCTTTCACCAGTAAAGGTCGGACCCCCTCGCAGTTTCCGACCAGCTATACAGCCTATTATCTCTATTCTAGCCCTCCAATAGCTGCCGGGATAGATTTAATAAGTGGTCTGCAATCTGGTTGGCAGATCGAAAAAGCTTGTCGCCCAAGTCGGCTAAAAGATTGTTCTTTGTTTTTCAGTTTAATACAGGTCAGCTAACCTTGTCAACCTGATCGGGTTCGGCCGTGCTTCCCCAGCGACGTCCCCAACCACGTCCCTGCCCTCTTCCCTGTCCTCTTCCCTGCCCCTGTCCCCATCCGCCTTGCCCCCAACCACCACCAACGCGGTGGACATTATTACTTCCGCATTCCGGGCACACTAAATCCACACCCCGTCCCCCCTGTCCAATAGGCACCTCCCAGGTATGATCACAGTCATAGCACTTGAATTTCCTCATTTCTTTTTACCTCCAAATTTTTATCCGGAACCCCACAAATAATATTCATCTAAAAAGATCGATCGGGGATTGCTTTCACCTCCCCTCGGGTGAGCTGACCACAACAAACCCATTTTACTCCCACACCCCGGCGAGAGGTTTACCGCAATCTGGACAGCGCCCCTCCACCAGATTGAACTCGCTCACCAGATACCCCTGCCTTTTGATCAGCAGGTTCCCACATCCATCACAATATGTGTTTGTATCAACTTCCACATTTCCCAGGTAAACGAAGTGCAGTCCTTCCTCCAACCCGATCTCCTTGGCATGTCGCAAAGTCTCCAGTGGAGTGGGCGGACGATCCCTCATCTCCCGAAGAGGGAAAAATCTACTGATATGCCAGGGCGTTTCCGGACCCAGCTCGCCAGCGATGAACTGAGCAGCGTCTCGTAATTCAGCGCTGTCATCGTTCAAATCAGGAACAACCAATGTTGTCACCTCTAGCCAAATGCCTAACTCCTTCATTTTCTTTAAATTTTCCAATATCGGCCGCAGCTCTGCTCCAATATAGTGATGGTAGATCTCTTCCCGAAAGGATTTAAGGTCGACGTTAACTGCGTCCAGGTATGGATGAAACACATCCAGCATTTCCGCTGTCATGTAACCGTTGGTCACGAATACGTTCCCCAGTCCCTCCTGATGGGCTAATTTCGCGGTTTCGTAAGCATATTCAAAGAATACGGTCGGCTCGGTATAGGTATAAGCGATGCTTCGGGATCCCGACCGTTTTGCAGAGGAAACAATCTCGGCAGAGCTTGCCTTTTGTCCTAAGGCGTCATAATCACTCACCGGCATGTTGACAATTTCCCAGTTCTGGCACCACAGGCAGTGAAAATTACACCCTGGCGTGGCTATGGAATATGTCCTGGACCCAGGAAGGTAATGGTTAAGCGGCTTCTTTTCAATCGGGTCGACGTGCTGGCTGATCGTCTTCCCGTAAGCCAGCGTATACAATTTGCCCCCTTCATTCACCCGCACCCGGCAGATTCCTCTGCCGCCCTCCGGTATGACGCAGTGATGATTGCAGAGATCGCACCTCACCTTGCTGTCAGCCAACCGCTCATAAAGCATTGCCTCTTTCATCGACCCAAACTCCTGGATAGCCTTTACCTCCATTCCTTCGCCAATCCGCTACAGTTATTATTGTAACATTTATTTTACGTACGTGTACTGGTATAAGATTCCCAGCTGGATGACGTCTGATAAATCCCGCCACCATGGCAACAGCCGAAAACGTTTTAATCGCAGGGAGAAGAAGTGAAAAAGGTACCCGGGCAACACCGGGATTCTTGCAGGAGAATGTTGGAATTCCTTTTCTATTTCTTGGAAATCGCTCGGTATATCCGGGATTGATTGCTTGCGAACAATCTCTTCTGCCGTTCACGTTTTCAGTTGGCTTTTCTTCTTATTCCCAGCCACTGCATAATCCAGGATTGAACCGGATGCTGACTTTTAACCATGATGACCGTCTGGCGGCACTCCCGTGCTAATCTCTGGGGAATGCTTCCAAACAGGCGCTGCTCCAGCAGTCCAGCGGCGGGGGCATGAACGATCACCAGGTCGCTGGCATTCGCTTCTCTCAGGATGACCGAATACTCATCACTCCCCGAAATGATTCTGATCTGGGCCCCGGAGCAGTAATTCTGTGCCAGCTTTTCCAGGTGGATTTGGGTTCGCTGGAATTCCAAGCCATTAGCGTCCGGTTTAAGAACAGTGAGTATCGTGATCTGGGAAGACTTTCCTGTGGTCCTCTGATAGACATCAGCTTGAATTTGAGCCAAATCGAGCGCTAAAGCAGCGTGAGGTCCCCCCTTAGTTGCTACCAGAATTTTCTCGGGAGGTTTTCGCTCCCGAAAGCGAACTACTGCCAAATCGCAGGGAGGACGGATACCGATGACGTCAATCACCGAATTGAAATTGATCTCCTCGCTCAGGCTGTAGCCCGGCCACCCTAGCACCATCAGATCGACTTCTTCTTCCTTTACAGTCAGCTGGATGACCTTGGCAACGTTTCGTCCCAGACGCAGCAGGGTATGGACCGGTACGCTTCGCTTTTTAGCCTCCTCGATAACACCCTGCATCAAGGCTCGTCCCTGGGAGAGATAACGTTCGCCTTCAGAAAGGGAAAGCTGGGCAGGTACCTGGATCACATTCAAAGCAAGCAGCTCTCCTCCCCGCGCCGCTGCCAGGATGCTTCCCAATAACCCCAGGAGATGAGCTTGTTTGGGATTGTTAACTGGTGCCAG
The DNA here is from genome assembly GCA_024763275.1 of Anaerolineales bacterium. GTDB lineage: Bacteria > Chloroflexota > Anaerolineae > Anaerolineales > UBA11858 > B10-G9. The sequence continues at coordinate 8,254 of JANTFT010000068.1, forward strand.
GACAGTGTAATCCAGGCGCTGGGTGATATGTTCCTCGAGCAAGACCGGAGCAACTTCCCGCACCCTGGCTCTGCTCTTGGTGTAGCTGAAATAGATCACCGCTCCAGCGGCAATCCACAGCAAGCTGACCGTCCAGGCCCGGGGTTGATAGCTGAATTGGTAAGCCGCCAACCCCAGGTTGATGATTATCCCCAGAACAGGAAGCCAGGGGAAAAAAGGCACTTTATATTCAGCAGCGGAGGTCAGCGCTCTTCTCCTCAAGACGATCAAAGCACCGTTCACCAGAGCAAACGATAGCAGGAAGAGGACGCTGGCTGCGGACCCCACCACTTCGACCGGCAGGATCAAGGTCATGGCTATGATGATCAAACCGGTAGCCAGAACTGCGATATAAGGAGTCCGGCGCTGCGGGTGGATGCTGGACAGCACTTCAGGTAACATTTTCTCCCTTCCCATTGAAAAGGCTACCCGGGAAGAAGCCATTACTGTAGCATTCAAAGCGGACATGGTGGATAACAGACCACCAAACACGATCAGGAAAACGCCTGCCGCCGGCATAAAGTTTTCGGCAGCCCGTACTATCCCGGTCTCCTTGAACAGACCGATGATCTCCCAGGCCGTATTGATTCTGGGATCATTGGGATCAAGCACCTGCGCGCCAATAATATGGGTTTCGGCAGGGAGTTTATTGTAAATATCCCCAAAACTAACCGGATCTACCGCTCCCACGCTGACAATAATGACCAGCAGGTAAACAGTAATGGCGATTGCCAGAGATGCAAACATCGCCCTGGGTATATTCCTGGTAGGATCTTTGACCTCTTCGCTGACGGTCGCGATCAGGTCGTACCCTTCAAAGGCAATAAAGGTCAAACCCATTGCGGACAGAACCCCTCCCAAGCCCAACGGCAGGAAGTTCCGGAAATTGGCCAACGGCAGGCCTGGGTCCCGGAAGATAGCCACTACCCCAAAAGCTGAAAACAAACCCAGAATGGTGATTTTGGATACTGTGAGAACGTTCTCAGCTTTGCCAGTCACATTTGCGCCGAAATAATTGAGGGAGATGAAAAATATACTGATAAGGGTGGCGAAGATCGCTGAAATCCCAGTTAGACCCAATAGCTCAATCAGGAAATGGGAGAGAGCAGGAAGATAGCTGTGCAGCAGCTCTACAAAATAGCCGCCAAAACCAACCGCATAAAGGGCGCAGGCAACTGTGTAAGCAAACCACAACATCCATCCTGAAAGAAAACCCATTATTCCCGGGAAGGCCTGCTTCGCAAATGCATACCCGCCGCCAGCTTCCGGGATTGCTGAGGCTAACTCAGCGTACGCCTGGGCGGTGATCAAGGTCACAAAACCATTGAGGGCAAAAGCCAGCAGTGCCCCCGGGCCAGCTTCTCCAAGGGCCAGTCCGGTCAGGACAAAGATACCCGCCCCGATCATGGCTCCAACGCCAATCATGGTCGCATCAAAAAAACCTAACGTCCGGGCAAGGGTAACTTGTTCAGTATCTGACATGGAAATATTAGTTTTTAATGAGGGTGGCGTTTCTCGGTTGGAAGCGTTTATTCACCGGGAAAAAGTGTCCTAGAAAGAGAGGGAATTGACCATTTGTTGACAGAGCAGACTCCCCGCCAGACAAAAGTCGTTTGAGCGCGATGGACCGCGCAAACCTATCCGGCAATGATTTGGATTGTAGCACAGAAAATTCCCGATGAGCAAATATCCTTGCAGAATACCAGCAGCTCGCCAAACTCATCTGGTCAAATTACTCTAATCGCCCAGTCAGGGATCACGCCTATATCTCCCGGCCGTTATAGGCAAAATCACCTGTTTTCATTTGCGCAGAAACACGCTTTCAGGAATTTCTCAACTGTTTTATTATGTATGTCATTCAAAATTAGGGTTGCTATAGAAAAGGAAACTGGAGAATGGTAAATAAAACAGCGCAGGGAATTGA
>JANTFT010000069.1 GCA_024763275.1 Anaerolineales bacterium
GGAGCGTTCGTTGAAAGTCCGGCTCTGCGGGCCAGCTGATCCGGGGATTGCTTCGTCGGCCTCCAGCCTTCTCGCAATGCCTGCCTGACCGGGGATCCTCCCTTCTCGCTCGCCGAACCGTCCCCTCACACCGCGCTCGCTGAACCGTCCCCGGTCCTCCGTCTTCCGTCCCCGGTCTCCGGTCTTCGGTCCCCAGTCGGGAGCGCAGCGACCCCCCTCCCTGGCGCAGTTCTCAGCGCTGACCTTCTGGGAAAGTGGCCGGGGCGTTATAATAGAGGCTGTACTTCCTGTTAAAATATCGATCTCGATAACTGCAAAGGTTTTCCCTCTAAGGGAATCCAGAACGAAGATCCTGAAAAACATATGAATCAACCCGGTTTGCTGCTGAGTTATTTTCCAGAACCTGATGTTGCCCGTTCCGCTATGCGCCTCCTGTACCAGAAAGGATTTCGCAGGCGCGTCTTACTGCTGGGGACTTCCGATGGCCGGATCATTCGCCGTGACCCCAGCAGGCGGTTCCGGAACATCCTCATATTGGCTGGTGGGTTCATCGTCAGCACTGTCAGCGTAACCCTCTTGATCTTAGGTCACTTCACCCTTTTTGCTTCCTCGCCCGGGTGGACCCATTTTTTCAGCACCATTGTCGGGTTCGGGGTGGGTGCCGGCCTGGGAAAGATCATCTCTGAGATTTTCTTTCCAGTGGTATCCAGGAAGGTGATCGAGCGCCATGTGAATTGGCTGCGAACTGAAGAATCGCTGTTGATTATCCAGGCTCCGCTTCCCTCTCTCACTTCCGCGGTTCAAACTCTGCGGGATTCGATCGATATCGAAATATCGATCTTTGCTATCCATCCCCCCCGAAAGTTCCCGGAAGTCCCCGAGCTTAATCAGCTTACGGCCCTGCCTTTACCCCAGATCCGGGCTCATGCCGCCCAGCTTTCAAAAGAGCACCACGTGGATCTGAAAGGAAATCCCAGCCGCGATCTTTTGGATCAGCTGGAAAACACCCGCCAGACGATCCACACCATCTGCGGCGATTTGATGGAAGCGGTCCGGCTTGAACAGAGCATGGGTCCCATTGCGGAATGGATCCTCGATAACGAGTATCTGATCGAGAGCCATGCCCGCGATGTTCAGATCAACCTGCCGAAAAGTTACTACCGGGAGCTGCCAGTATTGACTGGGGAGCCTGACCGGAATCTTCCGCGCATTTACAGTCTGGCAAAAGAGCTTGTAGGTCACTGCGATGCCAGGCTTGAACGCGAGAACATCCTGGCTTTCCTGTCAGCTTACCAGGAAGATATGCCCCTCACCATCGGTGAGTTGTGGGCTCTGCCGCTCATGCTGCGGGTCGCCCTGATCCAGCGAGTGGAGCAGCTGGCCCGCCAGGCCTGGCGGGAACTGCGTGATCGGGAACAGGCTGATTTCTGGGCGAACCGGCTGCTGGCGACCCTGCGGCGTGATCCCCACCAGCTCTTTGCGGTGCTGGCTGAGTTGGCGGAAGAGCAGGGATCCCCCAGCTCCTACTTCGCCACCCAGCTTTCCGGCCATCTCTACGATGAAGATGCAGCCCTTGTCCCTGTTCAAAGCTGGTTGGAGCGCTCACTGCACCGGCCATTGACCGAGCTCCATACGGGAGAACAATCCCGCCAGGCGGTCAATCAGATATCCATCAGCAACACCATCACCAGTCTGCGCCAGCTCTCCCTGCTGGATTGGCGTGAGATATTTGAGGCGCAAAGCCATGTCGAGCAAATCCTGCGCCGGGATCCTGCAGGCGTTTACCAGAACATGGATTTCGAAACCCGCAACCAGTATCGCGAAGCCGTGGAGGTCATTGCCAAAGGGTCTGGTGTTGAGGAGGTTGAAGTTGCTCGCCGGGCGGTCGAGGCGGCCAGAGCAGCGGACGGCAGCGAGGATTGGCTGTCCCGCCAAAAACACGTAGGGACTTACCTGATTGGCGAGGGCCGGCCCCGGTTTTCAAAAGAAATAGGCTGCCGGGAATGCTTCCGTTTTCGTTTATATCACTGGATTTACTGCCACCACACTGCCCTCTACCTGACCCTGATCCTGCTGGCGACCCTGGGCCTGATGGCCTACCCGATCCTGGTCAGCATCCGGGATTCGATCACAGTATTTGAAGTCCTGTTGTTAATTCTTCTGACCTGGCCCGCCAGTCAGCTTGCCATTGAAGCGGTCAACTATCTGGCCGCGCGCGTCCTGCCGCCCCGCCGGCTGCCAAAGCTGGATTTTTCAAAAGAGGGCATTCCGGATGCTTATAGAACCCTGGTTGTCGTGCCCATGCTTCTCTCAGATGAGAACACGATCAAGGAAGAGGTCGAGAAACTTGAGATCCGCTTCCTTGGCAATCGGGGAGACAATCTTGTATATGCTTTATTCTCTGATTTTACCGATGCTGATTCGGAGGTCACTGAATTTGACGCCGATCTTCTCCGTGTCGCCGAAGAAGGGATAAAAAGGCTGAACCATGCCTATGGCGAAGGACGTTTTTATCTTTTTCACCGCCAGCGGACCTGGAGTGAATCCGAGGGTAAATTCATCGGTTGGGAGCGCAAGCGCGGCAAGCTGGAGGAGCTCAACCGGCTGATCCTGGGGCTCCGCCGGGAAGATGAGCCTTCAATTGTTTATGTCGGGGAAGCGGAGCACTTAACCGATATCCGTTATATCATCACTCTTGACAGTGATACCCAGCTGCCCCGGGACAGCGCCAGGCGTTTGGTCGAGACGATTTCCCACCCTCTTAATCAACCGCGATATGACGAGAATGGGAATGTTGCCCAGGGCACCTATACGCTCATTCAACCTCGCGTGAGCCCCTCGCTCCCCAGTGCGGTGGCCACGCTTTTCAGCCGGATTTACACTGACCCGGTTGGGACGGATCCTTACACCAAAGCGGTCTCTAACGTTTACCAGGATCTCGCTGGCGAAGGCTCTTATATTGGCAAGGGCATCTATGATCCGCGCTTCTTCTATCATACGCTGTCAGACCGCTTCCCGGACGAATGGCTGCTGAGCCATGACCTGATCGAAGGGGCCCATGTCCGCACCGCCCTGGCTTCTGATATCGAGCTCTTTGATGAGTTTCCCCCGGATTATATTAGCTACAGCCGCAGGCAGCACCGCTGGATTCGCGGTGATTGGCAGATTATTGATTGGATCTTTCCCCGGGTTCCAAACAGGTATCACCAGCGGGTACCTAATCCCTTGAGTTTGCTGAACCGCTGGAAGATATTCGACAACCTCCGCCGAAGCCTGGTCCCGGCTGCCAGCGTAGGGGCCCTGGTATTATCCTGGTTTTTTGTTCCATCCCAGGGGCTGTTCACAGCTGCTCTCGCAGCCGGTCTGGTGCTCTTTCAGCCCCTCTCCGGTCCGCTGACCTGGATAACTTCGCGGCATGGTTTGCGGGCGTTCTCATTCCACCAGATCAAACATGACTTTGGACGGGCTGTTGCCGAGGCCGCCCTGCTCCTGCATCAGGCCGGTTTGGCGCTGGACGCCATCGTGCGGGTCTTCTACCGCCGGTTGATCAGCAAGAAAGGTCTGCTTGAGTGGTCCACAGCCCAGATGACTGAGCGCAGCGTCGATGAAAAGCCCTATGTGTTTCAGGAAAATTTATGGTTTGTCTCGCTGCTCAGTCTGGGGATTGCCGTAAGCCTTGTTCTGCTGCGCCCGTTAAGTCTCGTCTTCGCGCTGCCCTGGCTGAGTGCCTGGTTGATTAGCCCCTATCTTGTTGGGCTTCTGACGAAAAAACATCTTGAGCCGGAACCCCGGGAAGCTCTCAGCGGCCAGGATGAGGGCATGCTCCGCAGGATCGCCCGCCGGACCTGGCGCTATTTCGACGATTTTGTGAGTGTGGACACAGCCTGGCTGCCGCCGGATAACTACCAGGTCTCCCATCAGAACAAGCTTGCCTTCCGGACCAGCCCAACTAACATCGGCCTGTGGATGTTGAGTGCGTTAGCGGCCAATGATTTTGGATACCTTACCATTGATCAGACCATAGAACGGCTGACAAAGACCATGGAAACGCTTAATAAGCTTGAGCGTTATGAGGGGCATTTGCTGAACTGGTACGATCTGGAGGAGCTGGAACCGCTCAGACCTCGCTATGTATCCTCCGTTGACTCCGGCAATCTCATCGCTGCTCTCTGGACGCTGGAGCAGGGCATCGCTGAATCCCTCGATAAGCCGGTCCTCAGCTCATCAGTCTCAGGAGGACTTCAGGACACATGTGAAATCCTTCTGGAAGAGCTGGAGCGAGAAAATCTCTCGCCTGATACCCGCCAGAATGTCAGGGAACTCCTGGTCTTGATCAAGAAAGGTCCAGCGAGAGGGCTGGAGCTCATTCGCTTGATGCGGGTGATCCATGCCTGGGTGGAGCCTATTGCAGGGCTGCTGCGCGAAGATGCTGGCACCCATGCCGGAGCGGCCTACTGGGCCAGGAAGCTTGAACGCCAGGTCACGGCCTGGATTGACACCATTGATCGCTATTTGATCTGGATGGAGATCCTGGCTGAACGATCGGAGGCCGAGATCATCGATGCTGGACTTGATTCGCTGCTGGTTTTGCGCCGCGAACTTCACAACTCGCCATCCCTTCGAGCCCTGGCTTCCGGCAGGATCGTGGGATCTAACAACCTCGATACCGCGAAGCTGGCTGCTGATATGCAGGGGACTGACCTCGAGGTTTGGATCGAGAGATTTACAGAATCCTTTGAGCGGGCCAAATGGTTCTCGAGTGAGATGGTTTCCAGGGGTGAAGAGCTGCAGGAGCAGATGCGGGTGTTTTCAGATGAGATGAACCTGAGTTTTCTGTATGACCCCGCCCGGAGTTTATTCTCTATTGGATACAATGTCTCCGCCAATAAATTGGATGGATCCTTTTACGATCTGCTCGCCAGCGAAGCGCGCCTGGGCAGTTATGTCGCTATTGCCCGGGGGGATGTTCCCGTCGATCACTGGCTGGCCTTGAATCGGCCTTACAGTGCCCACGGATCGCACCGCGTGCTTTTGAGCTGGACCGGGACCATGTTTGAGTACCTGATGCCGCTCCTGCTCCAGAAAACCTTCCCGAACTCTTTGCTTGATCAAGCAACCCGGGAGAGCGTCGAGCTCCAGGAAGCTTACGGCCGTCGGCGCCGGGTGCCCTGGGGTATCTCTGAATCAGCCTATGGCGATCTGGATCTGAACAAGACCTATCAATACAAGGCGTTCGGCGTTCCCTGGTTGGGGTTGAAGCGCGGACTGGATGAGGATCTGGTGGTTGCCCCCTACGCCACGCTGCTGGCTGTCAGCCTGGATCCCCGCGCCGCTGTCAAGAATCTGGAACGTCTTAAGTCCTATGGCCTGTTTTCTGATTACGGTTACTTTGAGGCCATAGATTTTAACCGCAGACCAAAAGCGAATGCCGAGCCCGGAGTCATCGTTCGGGCCTACATGGCTCACCACCAGGGCATGGGATTCCTGGCGCTGACGAACTTTCTTTACAATAACGTGATGCAGCATCGCTTCCATCGAGACCCCCGCGTCAAGGCAACTGAACCGCTGCTCTACGAACGGGTCCCTGTTTCTCCACCCATCCACCATATCTCGATCCGCGTGGAAATACCCTCGCGAATCGAACCGCTGGGTGTGGCTTCATCGGTCAGCAATTTCGAAACCCCTTACAGCATCACTCCCAAAGTTCAGCTGCTGTCTAACGGCCAGCTTTCAACAATGACGACCAGCGCTGGAGGGGGATATACCCGCTGGAAGGATCTGGATATCACCCGCTGGCGGGCTGATACGACAACGGATGCTTATGGTTCCTTCATCTACCTGCGGGATCTGGACAATGGGCAGGTCCTGTCGAACATGTACCACCCCGTTGATCTCGAACCAGACCGGTATGTGGTGCGTTTCCCGCTCGATCGGGCCGAGTATCGCCGGCGAGATACTGGTCTGGAGACCAAGACCGAGGTAATTGTCTCTCCTGAGGATGATGTCGAGATCCGGAGGATTACGCTGATCAACCGCTCTATTCGCAGCCGGCGGCTCCAGGTCACCAGCTATTATGAACTCGCCCTGGCGCCCCACAACGCGGATCGTCAGCATCCAGCGTTTAACAAACTGTTCATCCAAACAGAAGCTGTCCCGGCCAGCAAAGCGCTCCTGGCCCATCGACGCCCCCGCCAGGAGGATGAGCCGCCGGTATTTTCTGTCCACAGTCTGGATGTTATTGGAGAACCTGAATCTCAGGGATTGCCTCTGTATGAGACCGACCGCCGGGTGTTCATCGGACGCGGTCGGACCCTCCAGAATCCCCTGGCAATCGAGTCTACCCCGGGGAATACTGCGGGATATGTCCTGGACCCGGTTTTCTCTATCCGGCGGGAGGTCCATCTGCTGCCGGGTCAGAATGTCCAGCTGGTGGCTGTCCTTGGAGTTGCTGAGAGCCGCCAGAAAGCCTTGAATTTGATCGATAAATATCATGATCCGGCGGTCGTTGAACGCGCTTTTGAGGTCGCCTGGGCTTCCGCTCAGCTTGAGCTGCGGCTGCTGCGAATTCACCCTGATGAGGCCCGGCGCTTTCAAAAGCTGGCAGGTTTCATGCTCTATCCCTCGGTTTACATGCGCCCTCCCGCCGATCGCATCGAGGAAAACAGGAAAGGACAGGCCGATCTCTGGCCCTTTGGAATATCAGGCGATCTGCCGATCTTGTTGATCACAATTGCCGATGTGGGGGATTTGGGCCTTGTCCGGCAGGCTCTCCAGGCCCAGGCCTATTGGAGCAGGCATGGGCTGGCAGTGGATCTGGTTGTGCTCAATGAGGAATCAAGCAGTTACGAACAGCCGCTCATGGAGCGTCTGGAGCGTTTGATCCATTCTTTCAGCATCCTCAAAGGCAAGGATCAGCCCGGCGAGACCTTCTTGCGAGCGGTTGATCAGCTGGCCAGCGAGGATCTGATCCTGCTCCAGTCTGTGGCCCGGGTCTCTCTGGTTGCTGCCCGCGGTCCTCTGGCCCAGCAAATCGGTGTGCCTTATGAGACGGTCGAAAAGCCTGATCTCCTTGATACCAGGCGGATCGAAGACGAACCCTCCCGGATGCTGCCCTTCAAAGAACTGCCCTATTTTAACAGTCTGGGCGGATTCAGCGCTGATGGGAAAGAGTATGTGATCTACCTCGGTCCTGACACCCATACGCCAGCTCCCTGGGTCAATGTGATCGCCAATCCACAGTTCGGGACCATGATCAGTGAAACGGGTGCGGGATTTACCTGGTTTGGCAACAGCCAGCGGAATCGGTTGACGCAGTGGTCCAACGATCCTGTTCTCGATCCTCATTCCGAAGTGATCTATATCCGGGATGAAGAAAGCGGAAACGTTTGGAATCCGACCGCCGGTCCTATTCGCGAGCGTGATGCCTACCGTGTCAATCATGGTGCCGGGTATACCCGGTTTGAGCACAACAGTCACGCTGTCGAGCAGCTGTTAATCGTATTTGTCCCAGTAGGCGAGGATGGGGGAGACCCGATTAAGGTCAGTAAACTTACCCTCAAGAACGATTCGAATAAAACCAGAAAACTCAGCGTTACCTATTATCTTGAATGGACCCTCGGGGAGCAGCGCGAGAACACCCAGCAGCATGTGGTCACCTTTTGGGATCCCGATCTGGGTATGATCCTGGCCCGCAATAGATATCATCCCGACTATGGTGATCGAGTAGCTTTTGCCTCGATCAGCCCTCCCGCGGAGTCTTTCACCTGCGACCGGACGCTTTTCCTCGGGCGGAATCGCACTGTCTGGAATCCTAACGCCCTGAAACGGACCAAGCTTGCAGGTCGGGTCGGGGCTGAACTTGATCCCTGCGGCGCGCTGCAGACGAAGGTCGAACTTGCGCCGGGTGAAACCGCTGAAGTGATCTGCGTTGTCGGCCAGGCAGGGACGGAAACCGAAGCGGGCAGCCTGGTGAGAAAGTACCGCGAAGTTCTTTCCGCGAATCAGGCCCTCGATGAGACCAAACGCTACTGGGACCGGAAATTGGATGCTCTCCAGGTTGAGACCCCGGAGCTTTCTGTCGATTTCCTGCTCAATCACTGGCTGCTGTACCAGAGCTTGAGCTGCCGGATCTGGGGACGCTCTGCTTTCTACCAATCTGGTGGGGCGTTTGGATTTCGCGATCAGCTGCAGGATGTGGCAGCCTTCCTGCTGGCAGACCCTGCTTTGGCACGCGGGCATATTTTGCTGGCTGCCAGCCGTCAATACCTGGAAGGTGATGTCCAGCACTGGTGGCATCCCCCGGGAGGAGCTGGCATCCGCTCTCGGATCTCAGACGATTTGCTCTGGCTGCCCTATATAACAGCTCAATACGTTGAAGCTACGGGAGATGATCAAATTCTCCAGGAGCAAGTTCCGTTCTTACTCGCTCCGGAACTTGAACCCGATCAACATGAGATCTACCTCGAGCCGCAGATAGCTACCGAGCGGGCGACACTCTTTGAGCACTGCCGGCGGGCGGTCAAACGGGGATTGGCCAAAGGGCCCAATGGGCTTCCCTTGATCGGGGCAGGGGATTGGAATGACGGCTTGAACCGGGTAGGAGAGGGGGGAAAAGGTGAGAGCGTTTGGCTGGGCTGGTTCTTGATCGATGTCCTGGGGAAAATGGCCCGCTTGGCGGGGATCGTCGGCGAGACCGATCTGGCTTCTTCTTACAGCCAGGAGGCAGAGGCGCTTGAAAAGCGGATTGAAAAGGTGGCCTGGGATGGTGCCTGGTATCAGCGGGCGACCTTTGACGATGGCAGTCCCCTCGGCTCGGCCGCCAACGTTGAGGCCCGCATAGACTCGCTCCCTCAATCCTGGCCCTGGATTTGCGGTGCGGGTGAACCCGATCACAAGAAACAGGCCCTTGAATCGGCCTGGCGGCAGCTTGTGTTCAAAGACGAGAAGCTGGTTTTGCTTTTCACCCCTCCCTTCGATACCAGCACACCTTCCCCGGGTTATATCAGCGCCTACCCTCCTGGTGTGAGAGAGAATGGAGGGCAGTATACCCACGCTGCACTGTGGCTGGCAATGGCTTTCGCCCGTCAGGGTGACGGGAACCGGGCAGAGGAGATCCTGCAAATCCTCAACCCCATTGAACATGCCCGCGAGGTTTCTGATGTGTGGAAATATACCGTTGAACCGTATGTGGTCACGGCGGATGTCTATCATTTGCTGGGACGGATCGGCCAGGGTGGATGGAGCTGGTATACGGGCTCAGCGGCCTGGATGTATCGTGTCTGGACAGAAGAAGTGCTTGGTCTGAAGAAGCGGTCCGATCGATTGATTATCGATCCCGTGATTCCGGATTGGTGGGATGGATTCAAAGTAAAGCTGCGCCATGGGAAAGCAGTTTATGAGATCGATGTCCAGAATCCGGATCACGTTCAGAAGGGAATTGCCTGGATAGAACTGGACGGCCGGCGGCTGAAAGAAAGCTATCTTCCGCTTGATCCCGAGCATGTGAAGCATACTGTTCGGGTCCAGATGGGGAAGGTCGCTGCGCTCCCGACCGAGGAGGGTCGCTTCGCTCCCGACGGAGGACCGAAGACTGAGGACCGGGGATGAGGCGACGGGGAGACGGTAATCCCCCTTGCTGTCATTGCGAGCGGAACGGAGTGGAGCGCGGCAATCTCATCAGCCAACTGCTGTCATTTGAATTCGTCCGGAAAGCCTGGTTGTGAAAGTCCGGCTCTGCGGACCAGTAAATCCGGGGATTGCTTCGTCGGCCTTCAGCCTCCTCGCAATGACGGATGGACCGAGGACCGAGAACTGGGGAACCTGGTGACGGGGCCCCCCTACCTGCCGTCATTGCGAGCGGAACGGAGTGGAGCGCGGCAATCTCATCAGCCAGCTGCTGTCATTTGCATTCGTCCGGAAAGCCTGGTTGTGAAAGTCCGGCTCTGCGGACCACCTGATCTGGGGATTGCTTTGTCGGCCTCCAGCCTCCTCGCAATGACGGATGGACCGAGG
>JANTFT010000070.1 GCA_024763275.1 Anaerolineales bacterium
CCGGTAGGTGTCCGCTGCGGCGAATTGAACTTCCAGCCCCTGGCCCTGGAAGTGTTTCCCAAGCTTCGCCAGGGTGGTGGTTTTCCCGGATCCATTCACTCCTGCAAGCAGCACCACAAAAGGCCGGCTGGTGATCTCGATCGCCGGGGGAGAGGGAAGGCGGGAGAGGAGAATCTCCTTCAATCTCAGCTGGAGTTGATCGGCTCGCAGGATTCCCTCTTCCCGGGTGGCGTTTTGGGTTTCCTGGATGATATCCAGGCTGGTCTCTACGCCGATATCTGATTGGATTAAGAGAGCTTCCAGGTCTTCCCAGGTGGTGTCAGTGATCTGGCCAGCACCGATGAATCTGGCTATCCTGCCGAAAGTGGATCTGCGGGTCCTGTCCAGCCCCGCGACCAATTTGCTGCGGTTGTTTTCCATCGCCTGCATTATAACATGGGGGTTTCTGGCGCTGTTTGCTGGGGTTTGGACAGAGTTGGAGTTTCCTGGTTAGAAAGTCAGTAAGGTATAATTGCAGGTACTGCTTTGCTGATTGAAATTGTCCTAGATTAACACTGGCGGTTGCAGATGATTCGTGTAAAGGTGCATTTCTTTTCTACCATCCGGGCCCGGATCGGCGTCAAAGATCTGGTAGTTGAGCTGCCGGAAGGTTCCCGGGTAAGCGACCTCAAAGCAGAGATCGCCTCGCTGTATCCCCAGGCGGCCCAGACAATTTCTGGAATGATGACCTCAGTCGATCAGGAATTCTCAGATGATAATGCTGAATTAGAGGAGGGTGCTCAGGTCGCCTTTTTCCCCTATGTAACTGGTGGTTAAAGCTTATTTGGTGAGGCCAGATATTACAACCGATCAAACCAGGATGGACCGATGATACGCTGCCGCAGCTGCCTGCAGCCCTTTGACATTTCCTCATTTTCCTACCGCTGTCCCTCCTGCGGTGGCCTGTACGGGTTCCCGGAGGGACTGGTGTACTCTCCGGCTAAGCTCCAACCGGAGCTGCCGGGAATCTGGCCTTACAAGACCAGCTTCTGCCTGCCGGCCGGCGCACCGGTGGTCACTCTCGGGGAAGGCAACACCCCTCTGGTTTGGACAGAGATTTCCGGGATCAAGGTTGGTTTGAAACTGGAAAGCCTCAATCCGACCGGTTCCTTCAAGGATCGGGGAACAGCGGTGATGGTCAGCTGGCTGATGGCTGGAGGAATTGACAGTGCGGTGGAGGATTCCTCCGGGAATGCGGGAGCTTCTTTTGCCGCCTATGCTTCCCGGGCAGGCATTCAGGGCAGAGTCTTTATCCCTTCTTCCGCTTCCGGTCCCAAACGCTTCCAGATCGAAAGTTATGGCCAGGAAGTCATACCTGTTCCCGGTCCTCGCTCAGCGGCGGCCCGGGCGGTTTTGGAGGAGGTCAACCGGGGAGGGATCTACGCCAGCCATGCCTATCTACCTCAGGGCACTGCCGGGATAGCGACCATCGCTTATGAGCTGCTGGACCAGCTGGGTGAGCCCCCGGGGACAATCTTGATGCCGGTCGGCCACGGTAGCCTGCTGCTGGGGATCAGTCTGGGCTTTGAGGCCCTGCTGGCCAGCAGAGAGATCGAGCGCCTTCCGAAGCTGGTCGGCATCCAGGCGGCTGCCTGCGATCCTTTATACCGGGCTTTTTCCGCAGGGGCTTCCAGCCCGCTTCCAGTTCCAGAAGGCAAGACCCTTGCCGAAGGCGTTGCTATTGCCGATCCTTTCCATGGGGAATATGTGCTGGCAGCGGTGCGGAGGTCTGGGGGACTAATACTGAGTGTAGGGGAGGATCAGATCCGCCGGGGACAAGCTGAACTCGCCAGGAAGGGATTTCATGTGGAATTGACTTCTGCGCTGGTCTGGGGTGGACTGGAGCAGCTGGATGAGACTCTGCCAGAACCGATAGTCGCCATCATCACCGGGCATGGATTAAAGAACTCCTGAACGGTTGCTTATCCAAGCCCATTGGGTATAATAAAACCCTATCAACTTGAAGGTCACTATACAGGGAACTGATGGACAGCGAAATTCCTGAATGCAGGGTGAGGAATTTGGCTGACCCTGAGTTCCAGGGAGCTCGAATATGGCGCATTCTCGGGGCCAGGAAAAACTGGAATCCCCCCAGGATTTCAATCAACGATCAGGGATAGGTTTTAGAAATCAGGTGCTGCTGACCCGGGCGCTTACCCACCGCTCGTATATCAATGAGGATCCCAACGCTCTGGAGGATAATGAGCGTTTGGAATTCCTGGGCGACGCGGTCTTGGATTTTGTGGTGGCTGCCTGGCTGTACAATCATTATCCAGAGATGGCTGAAGGGGATCTCACGCTGGTGCGAACCGCCCTGGTAAGAACAGAGCAGCTGGCTGAGTTCGCCCGCAAGATCGATCTCGGTGGCGCAATGCGCTTGGGACAGGGAGAAATAGTCTCCGGGGGAAGAACCCGGGATGCCCTGCTGTGTGCGGGTTTTGAGGCGCTGATCGGCGGTTTGTATCTCGACCAGGGCATCCAGGTGGTGGAAGCTTTCTTTGAGCCTTTTATGTCGAGTGCTGTCAAGGAGTTTCTGGAAGAAGGCCACCTTCAGGATCCTAAAAGTCTGCTTCAGGAATGGACCCAGGCCAGAGCGCTGGCTTCACCTGTATATCAAACCATCCAGGAATCAGGACCTGACCACGAGAAGGTCTTCACCGTTGAAGTGGCGGTCCAGGATGTGGTCAGTGGGATGGGACAGGGAAACAGCAAACGTCAAGCTTCCAAAGCGGCCGCCCGGGAAGCCCTCAAGAAGCTTTCAGAAATCAATAATGTCAAGAAGAATGGTAGCTGAGATTCCATGCGCCTAAAGTCTATCGAGTTAAACGGGTTCAAGACATTCGCAACCAAAACCAATTTTGAGTTTGCGGATGAGACTACAGTCATTGTGGGCCCGAACGGCTCCGGAAAATCCAATATCGCTGATGCTGTTCGCTGGGTGCTGGGAGAGCAGTCATATAAACTGCTGAGAGGTAAAAGGACCCTGGACATGATCTTTTCGGGATCTGAGCAGCGGCCCCGGGCAGGGATGGCTTCAGTAACGATCGTTTTTGATAACAGCGATGGCTGGCTGCCGATTGATTTTTCAGAGGTGACAATTACCCGGAGAGCCTACCGGGATGGAAAGAACGAATACTTGATCAACGGCCAGCAGGTGCTCCTGCGGGACGTTTATGAGCTGTTGGGGCAATCCGGTCTGGCAGAGAGGACCTACACCATTATTGGTCAAGGTCTGGTGGATGCCGCTTTATCGCTGAAAGCTGAAGAAAGGCGTTCCCTGTTTGAAGAAGCCGCAGGGATCGGCCTTTATAAATCCCGGAAAGCGGAGGCGGAAAGAAGACTGGAAAAGACCCATAGGAATCTGGACCGGGTTGAGGATATTCTCTCCGAGCTGCGCCCCCGCCTGAAAAGCCTGCAGAAGCAGGCTGTCAGGGCAGAGCAATATGATCAGGTCAAGGCGGACCTGCGGGTTTTGTTACAGGAATGGTATGGCTATCACTGGTACCGTGTCCAGGCGGATCTGAACGCAGCCAAGAGTCAGGAAGCCAAATACCGGCTGGAGCTGGATCAGGCCCGTGAAAAACAGGCAGCTCTCGATCGGGACCTGTCCGAGAACCAAACCAAGGTCCAGAGCCAGCGCTCCCGCCTTAACACCTGGCACAGGGAACTTGCCGAGCACCACAATCAGAAAGAAAAAATCAGTCGAGATCGGGCCATTGCTGAAGAACGCATCAGCTCGCTGGAAAAGAGAGTTCAGGACCTGGACACGGAGAGGATCCGGCTGGAGGAACAAGCTCAGCTGGCTCAGGAAAGATATCAAGTTTCCAGGACAGAATTAGAGGACTACCAGAAAGATCTGGCCGAATACCGGCAGAAGGCTGCCAATGCCCGTCAGGAGCTGGAAGAAAAGCAGCAGCGGATGACCGATCTGGAAAACGACGCCGAGACGGTCAAGGATGAATTGAACCGGTTAACTAACCAGCAGATCAGATTTCGCTCTCAACTGGCTGACCGCAGCGGTCAGCTGGAGAAAAAGCGCTCCCGGCTCAGTTCGGCTGATGATCTGATCACATCCGTCCAGGCTGAATTTGATGAGATCAATACCCGGTACCTTGCTCTCAAGGAAGACTATGACCGTGCTCTGGAAGTCAGGAATGCCGTTGAGTTGGAACTGGCTCAAGTCCAGGAAGATCAGGCAGAAGGCGAGAATGTGCGCCAGGATCTGTATGACCAGCTTTCCCGGGCAAAAACCGAGTTCAGCCAATGGGTTGCCGAGCTGAATGTCCTGGAGCAGGCAGAACAAAAACTGGCCGGATATGCCGAAGGGGCCAAGCTGCTGCTGACTGAGGCTCGGGCCGGGAACCTTCGAGGGGCAGAGGGAACTCTGAGCAATTACCTTGATGTTCCCGAGGACCTGGAGCGCCCTATCGCCGCGGCGCTGGGAGATTATCTGGACGCGGTGATTCTGGAGCGGGATAAGGATTCAGACCAGGCGCTGGAGATACTGTTCAAGGGCTCAACCAAGGGTGTGCTGCTGCCTCTAAACCGCTTAGTGCCCCTAGAACGCCTGAAAATTGATGACAATATCCCTAGTTTAGTTGGGATTGCCGCTGATTTGGTAAGAACACCACCAAAGTACCGGCCGGTTGTCGAGCTGCTGCTTGGCAGGGTGTTTGTGCTGGAAGATAAGAGCGACCTCAACCGGGTCCTGCGAGGAAAACCGCCCGGCACCAAAGCTGTCACCATCAAGGGGGAGGTTTTCTTTCCCACGGGTGAGATCATCGCTGGCAATGAAGGCCAATCCAAAGTGCTCGGTAGGTCGAGACAGCTTAAAACCTGGCAGAAAAAGATCAAGACTGCTTCCGGAAAGATCGAAGACCTGGAGAAGAGCTTGCAGCAGGTGGATGACAAGCTTGTTGAAATCACCCGGCAGGAAGCTGAGCTGAAGGTCAAATTGTCAGGAGCCAGGGACGCCCTGGAGGCAGTTGATGGGAATTTTCGCCAGGTCAGTCTGGAAAGGAACAACGCTGAACGCCAGGTTGATTGGGAAACAGCCCAGCACCAGAGTCTGATAGCTGAAATAGCTGAAGACGAAGACGAGATTCAAAAAATCAAAGCGGATCTGGAAAAGATCCAGACAGACATCAATTTATCTCAAGAGAAATTTGCCAAATTGAGTGGGGATCTCAGGGGCATTTCTCTGGAAGAAGAGCGCGAACAGCTGGCTCATTGGGAAACGCAGGTAGCGGTGGCTGAACGGGCTCTGGCAGATATCAGCCAGCGAGTGGAAGAACGCCAGAAAAGCTGGGAAGAAGCCCGCTCCAGGTTGGACAGTAATACCAGTTTGAAAGCGGTTTCTCAGGAGCAAATCACCAGCCTGGCAGAGGAAACCCACTTTCTGGAAGAAGGTGAAAAGGCCATCCAGAAAGAGATCACTGAGCTGCGCAATCTGATCGATGAGACCGATCTGGAACTCAGCAAAGATGAAGCTGAACAGCAGGAGCTGCAGTCTAAGGAAGCCAATGCCCGCAGGGTGTTAAACCAGGCTGAACGATCCTACGCCCAGGCAGATATCAATCTGACCAGGAACAGAGAAAAGCTTGAGGCAATTCAGGAGCGCATCAAAGAGGACATTGGCCTGGTGGAATTTGAGTATAACCAGGACATTTCCGGTCCGACGCCTCTGCCGTTGGATGGCTATGTCCAAAAGCTGCCAGTAATCAAGGAAATCCCCAAAGACTTGGGCAACACCATCCGCGAGCAGCGGGCTCAACTGAGGCGCCTGGGAGCCATTAACCCGGAAGCTCAGGATGAATACCATGAGGTCAGTCAGCGGCACGAATTCCTCACTGAGCAGCTTTCCGATCTACGCAGAGCGGAAGCGGACCTGAAGGAAGTGATCGCCGAACTCGACGTGGTGATGGAGCGTGAGTTCAGGAAGACCTTTAACGCAGTGGCTGCTGAGTTCAAAGAAATTTTCACTCAACTATTCGGCGGGGGGAAAGGACAGCTGATATTATCAGATCCGGAGGACCTGACAGGATCCGGGGTCGATATCAACGTCCGCCTGCCGGGCAGGAGGACCCAGGGGCTTTCCCTGCTCTCTGGTGGGGAGCGGAGCTTGATAGCTGCTGCTCTGATCTTCTCCCTGCTGCGGATCTCTCCCACACCCTTCTGCGTGCTGGACGAGGTTGACGCCATGCTGGACGAATCCAATGTGGCCCGGTTCCGAAAATTGATTCGCGAGCTGAGCTCGGATACCCAGTTTATCGTCATCACTCACAACCGCAATACCGTGGAAGTTGCGGACGTGATTTACGGCATTATCATGTCGGAAGACTCATCCAGCCAGGTGCTGAGCCTTAAGCTGGATGAAGTGGACGAAGTGATTGAAAACTGATTCTGGTGAAGTCTGTCCCTGGCTGAGCTGCTCAGTATTATCTGTCAGATTGAATTGAGGATTGGAACAGCCCCCAACCTGCTGAGGACTTTACAATATCCTTAACTCGCTGCTTTTTTCCCCGTTCATTATATAATTGAATAAAGGAAACGTTTTTTTAGTTTTTATTGCAGTCCGGAGGCTCCTATGCCAGGAAGCATTGCCACCCAATTGAATACTGTTTTAAACGAGTTTGAGCGCAACGTTCCCCACGTTCAGGCTACAGCTGTGGTCAGTACCGATGGTCTGGTAATCGCTTCCCGACTGCCCGAAGAGGTTGAAGAGGACCGGATTGGTGCTATGGGGGCAGCTATTTTATCGATCAGCACCCGCAGCGGAGCCGAGCTGGAACGTGGGGAGATGGTTCGGGTCCTGATAGAAGGGACAGAAGGTTATCTCCTGATCAGGAGTGTTGGAGAGTACGCCATCCTGGTCGCCCTGATAGAGAAAGAGGTCCGTCTAGGTCTGCTGTTCTATGAGGCCAATAAATGCATTCAAAAACTCGTTGAAATCATTTAGAGGTGATCCCTGTGGCGAACTATGTTAGGAGGACGTTATGGTAGACATCAAACAGGTTGTTCTGGAACGGGACCTCAATCCTTTCCATTCTTTCTTTTCTTCGTTCTTTGCGGGTCTGGCAGAACTGGGGATGATCAATCAGGGATCAATTAACATTGTATCTAAAAGGGCTGCGGATTACCTGTATGCCTACCTGGAAGCCAAGGAGATTCTCCCGGACATGAAAACTGTCCCTGGTGATACGACCACGGAAATTACCAAGAATTTATTCCTGTATATCAACAAAATTCTCAACCTGGTGGGGGAGTATGATATGCAGGAGACAGAAGATGGTCAGGCGGTGCTGTTGTTGAAAGGAAGTACCTGTAAGATTTGCCCCAAGGGGGTGGGAGGGGCGGAAGTGAAAGGCACCCTGTGCCCGATACCCAGCCTGGTTGAAAGTCTGGTGAATAAAATTGCCCAGGAGGATATGCTCAAGCTGAAAACAAGCGGCATTGAGAAGGATGGGGCAATTTGCAAGGCTTATTTTGATCTTGTTCGCTGATAAATCCTGACGTGGGGAGAGAATCCATTGCTGGAGAGACTTGTCCATACCTTTTCCATTGTCGCTTATGATCCCCGGAGAGAGGAGTGGGGGGTTGCTGTGCAATCTAAATTCCTGGCTGCGGCTGCGGTTGTGTCCTGGGCCAGGGCTGGGGCGGGAGCAGTGGCCACCCAATCATTTGCTAACGTCAGTTATGGTTTCCGGGGATTAGACCTTATGGAGGGCGGTCTATCTTCCGAGGAGACCATCAAAGCTCTGGTTGAGGACGACCCAGACAAAGATCTTCGCCAGGTAGGTCTGGTAGATAAAAGCGGTCAGGCAAGCGCTTTTACCGGGGATAAATGCCTGCAGTGGGCTGGTCATATCGTTGGAGACGGCTATACCTGCCAGGGGAATATCCTGGTTCCTGGCACAGTGGAGGCGATGGCGGAGCGTTTTGAAGAGGTCCGCGGTGGTGAAGGGGAACTGGCAGACTGGCTGGTGCTGACCCTGGAAACGGGACAGGAAGCCGGGGGAGATAAACGGGGCCGGCAGGCTGCTGGAGTGATTGTGGTCCGGGAAGGTGGCGGCTACGGAGGGGATAATGACCGCTACCTGGATTTGAGGGTTGATGACCATCCCTATCCTATTTTAAAACTAAAACAGCTGGTAGAAAACCACCATCTCTATTTTGGCGAAGTGGACCCGGAGGATCTGGTTCCTCTTAGCAGTGTGATCGCGGAGCTGCAGGGAATCATGCTCAAAACCGGGCATTACCAGGGAGAGCAGTCAGGAATTGTGGACGAATCATCCTTAGCGGCTTTGAGGGAACTGGTTGGGGAAGAGAATCTGGAAGAGCGCTGGAATGGTGATGAAAAAGCAATTGACCAGAAGGTGGTCAAATATCTCCGCGATAAATTCTCGTAAACCCAGATATCACAGACTTTATTTGAGATCCATATCTGTGCGGCATTATTATCCAGTTGCTGGACTTTTCAGATTATCAATCCGGACGGAAAAATGCCTATTCAAGAGCGGAGGTGATCAGTGCTGCCTTCTGGATCGATCTCCTGTTGGGGAGCGGTTTCTTTCGCAATCGAAGGCATTACAGCAATAAGATTTATTAATTCCGGTAAATCTGGTATATAATATGGTAGATTCAACCCCATCTATTCACCCTAAGGAGGAATACGTATGAAGAAACTTTCTGTTCTATTGGTTCTCTTATTGATAGCCGGGGTTCTGCTGGCTGCTTGTGGTGGCAAGAAAGCAACCCCTGCGGCTGTCGAAGAGGAGCAGCCAGCTGCCGTTGAAGAGGAAATGGGAGCAGGCTTCCTGGCCTGTGAGGTCACCGACGTTGGCGGCATTGATGATAAATCCTTCAATGCTACCGCCTGGAGAGGTGCCCAAGAAGCTGGTGAAGCTATGGGCATTGAGGTCAAATACCTCGAATCCCAGCAGCAGACCGACTACGAAGCCAACATCAACGCTTTCGTCGAAGAGGGCTGCAATATCATCATCCCCGTCGGCTTCCTGCTGGCTGACGCCACAGCCGCTGCTGCCGAAGCCAACCCCGATGTGCCCTTCGCCATCGTGGATGTCAACTGGCTGTCTGCTGACAACATCTACGGCTCCGGATTTGCCATTGACCAGGCCACCTTCCTGGCTGGCTACCTGGCCGCCGGTATGACCAAGACCGGAATCGTCGGCACCTACGGCGGCATCAATATCCCGCCTGTGACCCAATTCATGGACGGCTTTGCGCTCGGTGTGCAGAAATACAACGAAGTGCACGGCACTGACGTGCAGGTGCTGGGCTGGGACATTGACACGCAGGACGGACTCTTCACCGGCAACTTCGAGAGCACTGATGACGGCCGCACCATGGGCGAATCCCTGCTGGACGAAGGCGCGGACATCATCATGCCCGTGGCTGGCCCTGTGGGCTCTGGCACCCTGGCGGTGCTGGAAGAGCGCGACACCGGCTACCTGATCGGCGTGGACAATGACTGGACCGCTGATTATGCCTACCCCAA
>JANTFT010000071.1 GCA_024763275.1 Anaerolineales bacterium
GGGGTCCCTCCCGGGAAATGACACTGAGGATGGTAGCAGCCCTGGTGGAAGGTGGGGTAACAGGCATTGAGATCACTTTTACAACCCCTGATGCCCTGGAAGTGGTCAGAGCGCTTGACGAGGAGTATGGCGATGCGGTCACTCTCGGTATGGGCACATTGACCAGGCCCGAGCATGCCCGGAATGCTAAATCTGCCGGCGCTACTTTTCTGGTCAGCCCTCATGTAGATCCAGAGCTGGCGGAAGCCATGCGCAGTACGGAACTGCCTTTCATGTTAGGCGCCCTGACACCCTCAGAAGTGATCCGGGCAAGGAAGCTGGGCAGCGACGTGGTCAAATTATTTCCCGGGTCATTTGGTGGACCGGCTTATATGAAATCTCTCAAGGGACCATTTCCAGAGATTCCAATGATGCCCACAGGAGGTGTGTCACTGGAGAATGTCAAGGATTGGTTTGCAGCGGGCGCTTTTGCGGTAGGAGCGGGCAGCAATCTATGCCCCAAGCAGCTTGCCCTTAATGGGGAGTTTGACAGGATCACGGCAATTGCAAGTCAATATGTAACGGCGATCACTGAGGCTCGCGAAAAATAGAAGAAGGATGAGAATGGATAACAACATCATTGCCAAACGTGTACCAACCTTTTATTTCATCGGAGTTACTACTGGCAAGTCCTCCATAAATAAAGTCTTTCCGCTCTGGATGGAGGTAATGGGCCGTCCTGACGTGGTTCTGGAGGGCGTTGACCATACGATCCATGACGACCCCGAAAACTACCGCAGGTCAGTGGCTCAGATCAAATATGACCCCAATTCGCTGGGCGCATTGGTAACTACACATAAAATGGACCTCTTCAATGCGACCCGGGACATGTTTGAGTACTTTGATTCCTATGCGATGGTCACTGGCGAACTGTCATGTATCAGTAAAAGGGATGGACAGTTGCGGGGCCACGCCAAGGACCCGATCACGGTTGGCTTGAGCCTGGAAGCGATCATCGACCCGGGATACTTCGGGAAGACCGGTGGGCATGTGCTCTGCCTGGGCGCTGGGGGGGCTGCACTGGCCACGCTGCTCTATTTGATCAATAAAGATGATCCGGGGGACCGGCCGGAGAAGTTCATTGCGGTCAACCGCTCGCCAGGGAAATTGGATCATATGCGGGAAATGGTCGGGAAATTCGATACCGACATAGAGGTTGAGTACATTCACAACAGCGATCCCTCAGTGAACGATGGCATCATGAGCAGCCTTCCCGACTACAGTATAGTCATCAATGCAACCGGGATGGGCAAGGATACTCCTGGATCGCCGCTGACGGATCAAGGAGTCTTCCCGCGCAAGGGGATCGCCTGGGAGTTCAACTACCGCGGCGAGCTTGATTTCATGCACCAGGCGCTCAAGCAAACGGATTCGCGCGAACTCCGCGTGGAAGATGGCTGGATTTATTTTCTGCACGGTTGGTCCCAGGTGATTGTCGAGGTCCTGGACATCGAACTCACACCGGATTTGTTCGCGGAACTTGATCGGGCAGCCAGCTCAGTGAGGGCAAAATAAGTTATAGAGGAGGCAGTTATGTTGGCACAAGTTGTACCCCTGTATTTTAGAGAGGGCAGGGACCAGGATTTCGACAAGCAGCTGGATCTGTTGAAGGAGTTGCTGGCAGACGATATTGAATTTTTGCCAGAAGTCGCCCTGGGTGATCCTATACCAGATGCGGATGCGGTCCTGTTTCCTCAGATCCTGGGCGAAGCCTACCGGCAGCTGGATGATTTTAAAGCGATCGATATCCCGATCTTGATCATTACAACCGAATTCGGCACCATGGCAATGTGGGATTGGGAGATCATTCAATACCTTCGTCTGGAAGGCGTGGATGTGATCGCGCCCTACAATATGGCTCAAACCAAAAACCTTGCCCGGGCTCTGGCTGTCAAGAAAGACCTGGCTTCCTCAAAATTCGTTGTCTATCAGGATAACCCCGGGGAAGGATTCCAGCCGGAGATTTTCAAACGCTTCTACTGGTGGGAAGATGAATGCACCCAGCGCATGCAGGATAAATATGGGGTCACGCTGGAGAAAAGAAGTTTCAAGAAAATGGGTGCAGAAGCCAAAGAAATCCCGGACAAAGAGGCGGTTGATACCTGGAAGAAATGGAAGAGCCGCATACCTCTGGGCAATGTCAATGAGAAGCAGCGCAACAGTGCCTTGAAAGTGTATCTCGAGCTCAAGAAAGCTCTGGACGAGGACAGCGCCATCAAGGCTATGGGCATCAACTGCCTGAACGAATCTCAGTATTCCGATACCACCCCCTGTCTGGCCTGGAATATGCTTTATGAAGAACAGCAGCTGATCTGGGCCTGTGAAGCGGATACGGTGGTCATGCTCACAAAATATCTGCTCAATAAATCTCTGGATTGCCCGATCATGATGACCAATATGTACCCGTTCCTGATGGGCGATGCGGCGCTGAAACATGAGCGCATTCCTTATTTCCCGGATGTGGAGGGCAATCCGGATAATTATATCCTGGCGGCCCATTGTGGTTATTTCGGTGTTGTGCCGCAGTCTTTCGCCACCGAGTGGAAATTGGAATCCAAGGTGCTGGCGATCGTGAATGATAATGCCACCGCGATTGATGCCCGCCTGCCTGAAGGGCCGATCACACTGGCTAAATTACAACCTGATCTGGAAACGATTTCCGTGATCGAGGGAGAGATTGAAAAGTATACCCAGTATCATGACTCTGATTGTCTGAACGGAGCGATTATCCGGGTCAGCGATGGGCACAAGCTGGTCAGTTCTCTGACATCGCATCATTATCTGATTCTGACCGGCCACCGGCTGGCAGAGATCCGCCAGATCGCCCAGGTGTTTGGATGGAAGGTCGAATCAATTTAGCAGTCCTCAGGCTGAAATAGGGAGAGCGCACTTTGATGGAAAGCGAGGACAGTAAATGACAGAAGAATATAATTCGGTTGAAAGGACTCTCAGGACCCTGGCATTCAAACCTGTGGACAGGGTTCCGGTGGACCTGCATAACTTTATGCTCACTCCTCGTTTTTTGGGCGTGAGCGATTTCGCTTCTTTTTACCGGGATGGAGAGGCGATGGCAGAAGGGCAGATCAAAGCCTGGCGGAGGTTTGGACACGATGTTCTGTTGGTTGAAAACGGGACGGCCGCCCTGGCAGAAGCCTGTGGAGTTCAGGTTGTATACCAGAAGGATTCAGCACCTGTTGCCAGTCTACCAGCTATCAACAGCCTGGATGAGGTGGACGCACTGGAAGTTCCGGATCCCTATAAGGATCCCCTGCTGAGCGAGCTGCTGAAATCTACGCGCATTGTGGTCGATGAGATCGGTGATCAGGCGTTTGTGATTGGACGGGCTGACCAGGGACCTTTCAGCCTGGCATGCGAGATCCGCGGCATGAGCAACTTCCTGCTGGATATTGCCACCCGGAAAGAGCTGGATAAAGTTCATGCTTTGCTGGAATTCTGCACCAGGGTGTCGGAACGGTATGCGCTGGCCCAGATCGAACAGGGCGCGCACGCGACATCTTTTGGGGATTCTCCTTCCGGCCCGGATATGATCTCCCCTGCTTATTATCGGGAATTCGCCTATCCGTACATGAAAAAGCTGGGCCAGAATCTGAAGAAGAAAGGCATCATTATGGCTTACCATATCTGCGGCAATGCGACACCGATCATTGAGGATATGGTCAACACTGAAGCTTCCATCATAGAGATTGACCAAAAATCAGACCAGAAAACAGTTAAGCTGGCAGCCGCGGGTAAGGCGACACTGTTAGGGCCGGTCGATCCGAGTGAGGTGATGGCAAATGGCACACCGGAACTGGTGGTTGAGAAATGTGAAGAGGCTCTTGAAAACCTCTCGCCAGGCGGAGGATTCATCCTGGGGCCAGGCTGCGCCCTGCCGCCGATTACTCCAGATGAGAATATCGATGCTATGATCGAAACCGCAAAAAGGTTTAAGCTACAATGAGAGGGGTTGAGCATTCCAGTATTAATAACCAATTCATAGAAAGGAGTTAGATATGACGTTGAAAGTTGGAATTGACAATTACAGTTATCATCGCTTTTTTGGCGAAGTCTATCCCCAGCAGGTAGCTCCGGAGAAAGACATGACTACAGAGGATTTCCTCGCCCGTGCCAAGGAACTTGGAGTGGACGGCGTATCGCTGGAATCCTGCTTCATTAAAAGCTTTGAGGAGGATTACCTCAGGGAATTGAAGAAAAAACTGGACGATTATGGCTTCGACCGGGTCTGGGCCTGGGGGCATCCTGATGGGTTGGAAGGGGGAAAGAATGAACCCATGCTGGATGATATGATCAAGCATATCTCCTACGCCAAACTCATCGGCGCACCGGTGATGCGCACTGTAGGCAGCAGCCTGGCCTTTAGATTCGACCCGCATGAGCCCCAGCTCAAGAAGCTGACTAAAATGTTCAAGGAAGCAGTTAAAGTAGCTGAGGATCTGGATGTTAAGCTGGCCGTAGAAAACCATTTTGACTTTGATTCCGATGAATTCCTGCGTTTGTTCGAGGATGTTGCCTCAGATCATTTCGGCCTGACTTTTGACACCGGCAATTTCATGCGGCTGCTGGATGAGCCAGTTAAGGCTATGGAGAAGCTGGGCAAGTATGTTTTCGCCACCCATATCAAAGACATCAAGATCACTCCAGGCGCGGCTGCTGATGAATGGTTCTTCTTCTCATCGGTCGCGGTGGGGGATGGCTATATCAATTTCCCCGAGCTGGCCAAGATGCTTCAGGGATTGAACTATACTGGTTTGCTGGCGGTCGAGATCGATTTCCCGCATCCTGAAGTTGGAACGAATGAAGATGCAGCAGTCGCGAAAAGCGTCAAATACCTCCAGAAGCTGGTAGCCTCTATCTAGAGGTCTCGAAAATCAATGGGAATTAGACAAGAGGGAAGGTGAACTGATGAAAACCATGAATGTTGCCATCATTGGCTCGAAGTTTATGGGCAAAGCCCATTCTAACGCCTGGAAAAACGTGGCCAATTTCTTTGATGTCCCAATCAAGCCAGTCATGAAAGTGGCTTGTGCGAGGGATAAGAAATCCCTCCAGGCATTCGCCGATAATTGGGGTTGGGAGGAGATCGAAACCGATTGGAAAAAAGTAATCGAAAGGGACGATGTGGATATCGTCGATATCTGTGTGCCGCCTAACCTGCATGCGCCGATAGCTATTGCGGCAGCCAAAGCCGGAAAACACGTTTTCTGCGAGAAGCCTATTGCCCTGAACTCCGAAGAGGCCCTGGCGATGTACGAAGCAGCCAAAGAGGCCGGTGTGGTGAATTACCTGAACCACAATTACCGCCGCGTCCCGGCAGTGATGCTGGCCAAGCAGATGATCGACGCTGGAAAGCTGGGCAAGATCTACCATTGGCGGGGATGCTATCTGCAATCCTGGACGATGGATCCGAATTTCCCCCTGACCTGGCACATGAAAAAGGATATCGCCGGCATGGGCTCCAACGGCGGCATCAACTCCCACAGCGTGGATCTGGCCCGCTATCTGGTGGGTGAGATCAAATCTGTCACCGGGATGATGAAGACCTTTATCAAGGAGCGGCCTCTGCCCGGCGCCGGAGCGGCTACCTTCAGCGCTGGAAGCGGCGAATCCACGGAAATGGGCAAGGTGGAATTGGAGGACGCGATCTCGATGATCGTTGAATTCGAGAACGGCGCCATGGGCTCCTTTGAAGCCTCCACTTTTGCCATTGGCAGGCTGAACTACAACTACTTCGAGATCTACGGCTCCAAAGGCGCAGTGATCTGGAACCTGGAGCGCATGAACGAGCTGCAGTATTTCTCTGCGAAGGATGGAGAGGGCGAAAAGGGCTTCCGGACCATCCTGACGACGGACCCCAGCCATCCTTATATGTCTCACTGGTGGCCGCCGGCGCACAATATCGGCTATGAGCATGAATTCCATCACGCGGTATATGATTTCCTGAAAGGCATTGACAGCGGCGAAGGTGTCAAGCCGAATTTTTATGACGGCTACCTGATCACCAAAGTCCTGGAAGCAGGCATTCAGTCTGCTGAGCAGAAAAAGCAGATTGATATCAGCTGAGGCACGATAAAGAGGATCCAGCCAGGGGGCCGGAGTTTATTCTCCGGCCCCTTTTCATGAGGGAGTGGCCGGGTATGATCGACAAGATTGACACCGTGTACGCGGGACTTGAATGCGTTCAGCTCAAGAATGATCAGCTGGCTTTGTGGATCACGAAATCATTCGGTCCGAGGTTGATCGGGCTGGAAGCGCAGGGGGGAGAGAACCTGCTGGCTGTTCTGCCGGATGCCCGGATCCCGGTAGAGGGCAGGGAGGATTATTCCCTGCGGGGTGGCCATCGTTTGTGGGTGGCACCTGAGCGGCCGGAGACCACGTACGTGGTTGATGACGCGGCGCCTGAGATCGTCCCTGCCCAGGCTGGCCTGGATATAACCCAGCCAGTGGACCGCACCGGCATCCAAAAATCCTGGCAGGTCAGACTGCCCCCGGAAGATCTCCAGGTCACCCTCAACCACCGCCTGACCAACCGGGGAGAGAAGACCGTCAGACTGGCGCCCTGGGCGGTGACCATGCTGCCTCCCGGCGGGGTGGGGCTGCTGCCGCTTCAGCAGGAACTTGAGGATGAGCACGGATTGTGGCCCAACCGCCAGCTGTTGGTCTGGCCCTACACAGAACTCAATTCTCCCTACCTGGACATTTCGGATCATGCTCTGCGGATCAGGGCGGAAATGACTGTGGGCGCGCTGAAAGTGGGTGCTCCCAACCCGGCTGGCTGGCTTGCGTATAGGCAAAGAGAGGTTCTTTTTATCAAGCGGACAGAGTACAGCAAGGGAGCGAATTATCCTGACCGGGGAGCCTCCCACGAGATCTACTGCAGCCCGACCGTGATCGAGCTGGAAACCCTGGGGCCGCTGCTCGATCTGGCTCCGGGAGAAAGTGTGGACCACCGGGAGATCTGGCAGGTCTACCTAAACAAGAGCTGGCCCGAAGAAATCAAGGAGCTTTTTCAAGACTTCTAAATTCCTTGAATCAAAAGACCTCCGGGATCTTCAGGACCTCGGAGGTCTTTTGCAATCTTGATCTTTAATTTGAAAACTGCTGGATAGTTACTTTGTGATTATTACGAAAGTGATATGAACCTGATCTCTTAAGGACTGCTGGCACATATTCTTTCTGGACATCGATCAAGGTGGTTTTTTCGTTAATTGTGATCCTTCCTATACCAAAACCAGGGATGTCAGCTACGGAGGCGATACCGCCCACAATCTCACCTGGCTTGATGCCGTGCTCCCGGCCCTTAGCAATGCTTAAACGAACCATGCCTTTTTCCCGGACGGAGGCTGTTCTCTGAAATTGACCCTGTCGGCTGGATCGTCCTTTGCGGTGAGGTTTATTCTTACCCCGTTTGAATTTAGTTCGCGATTCCTTGAATTGAACCGGGCTTATTCTTTCAAGTGGGTGGTCCGCTAATCCTTTCCGGGCCATTTTCAGGGCAGCTGCAGCGACTTTGACAGGATCGTATCCACTGGCGATCATATATTCCGCCAGTTCCTGCTCCCGGGTGCAGCGGTCCCTTTCCAGCCAGACCTCCATTTTTTCGAGAAGTTTAAGGTCCCGGCGTTCCTGGATGTCCTTCTCCGTTGGAAGCTGAGCTTGCTGGATCCTGTGTTTTGTATAAACTTCTATTCGGCTGAGGTAACGTTTGTCTTTTGGCGTCAGCAGAGAGATGGCGACGCCATCTTTTCCTGCCCGTCCAGTGCGGCCGATGCGGTGGACGTAGGCCTCAGGATCTTCAGGGATATCATAATTGAAGACATGGGTGATGTCATCGATATCCAATCCTCGGGCAGCCACGTCTGTGGCAACCAGAACTTTGACCTGGCCTCCCCGGAACCTGTTCAGAACCCGCAGGCGGGCCTCCTGGGCCAGATCGCCATTCAAGGCTTCGGCCGCAAAACCTCGCTGGATCAGATCATTGGCCAGGCGGCTTGATCCAATCCGGGTTCTGGTGAAGATCAGAGTGGAGCCGATATCTTCGACTTCGAATAAGCGGGTCAAAGCGGCCAGTTTGTCCTTTTCCCTGACCAGGTAGAATCGCTGATTGACCGTATCGACAGTGAGTTCTTTGTGCTGGAGAATGACCTGTTCTGGTTGATTGAGATATTTCTCAGCCAGACGGCGGATCTGGGTTGGCAGCGTGGCGGAAAAGAGTGCGGTTTGGCGCTGGTCGGGGGTTTCTTTGAGAATGTTCTCCACATCATCAACAAAGCCCATGCTGAGCATTTCGTCAGCTTCATCCAGGATCATGGTCCTGATGTGGCTCAGGTCCAGGATATGGCGCCGGATCAGGTCCTGCAAACGTCCCGGTGTGCCGACCACAACATCAACGCCTTCTTTGAGTTTCCGGATCGAGGTCCCGTAGTGCTGGCCGCCGTAAACAGGCAGGACCCGCACTTTCTGTAGGCGCCCATATAGTTCAACGGCATCCGCCACCTGGATTGCCAGTTCCCGGGTTGGGGTCAGGACCAGCGTGTGAATACTTTTCGCGTGTTCATTGATAAGCAGATCGTTCAAGACAGGAAAGCCAAAAGCGGCTGTCTTTCCAGATCCGGTTTGGGATTGGACCAGGACATCCTTGCCGTCCAGCATGATCGGGATCACCCTGGACTGCACCTCGGTAGGGGTCTGGAAGCCAAGGTCCGCTGCGGACTGGATCAGTAAGGGGTGCAGGGTTAAATCCGAAAATTTTAAAGTCATCAAAATCTCCTCTAGCGTTTTGACAACTCGTGAAGCTTCACAACCCTTGTGAGATGATTGGATTCCTTGCGGAACACATTCCGGGTTCATCCAGCCGCTTTCCCGTTACCCCCTGCGGCAAGAAAAAAGCTCGTCCAGATTTTGACGAGCCGCCATGTGGAATTTTCAAAACAAAAAATATTTAGTTGTAATTGGTCAAATCTGGACCAACCGGGGGAGTATACCACAGGGAACGTTCAACTGTCCATAGCTTCCGTGGAAAGGAAAACACCCCCCGACGGGAGGTGTTTTATATTGGCGCACCCGGAGGGATTCGAACCCCCAACCTGCTGATTCGAAGTCAGACGCTCTATCCATTGAGCTACGGGTGCGTGTGGGGATATTATACCGCGGGTGGAAGATAAGTCAATTTTCAGTGATATGGCGCGGTTTGTGGAGTTGATTGCGGATGGGTTGACGCGTGGGTAGGTCTTCTTAGTTATATTCAGTATATTTCTTCGCCTTGCCGCGCACTTTTTCTACTGGGTACTTCTTGTTGTTTAGGCTGATTTTTTGCCTTGCAGCTTCTAACGGATCAATCCCATATTTGTCAGCTAACTCTAAAAGGTAAATAAAAGTATCTCCGATCTCTTGTTTTAGAGATTCTCGTTCTACGTCATTGAGTTTATAGCCGGGTTCTTTCCATTGAAATATTTCAACGATTTCAGATGCTTCAACACTCAGTGCCATGGC
>JANTFT010000072.1 GCA_024763275.1 Anaerolineales bacterium
CAAAAAAAAGACTCCCTAAATACAGATTGACAAATCCGGGACCATTCTTTAGAATATAGAGGATTTAGAGTGTTGAAATTTAACAAATGAATACGGTAAAAGTGCTACATATCCCCCCGGGGATGGCTGAAAGGCGAAGTCTGTGAGATTCAGACGCTGACCCGCAACTGTGATGCGATCGGAGAACGATCGATAAGCCAGGTCGACCGCTTTTACTGACAGTTCATGTTACTCTCGCGGTAAGGAGGTGTGAACCTGGATGATGCCTAATTGATATCCATGTATCCCCCCTGTCTGAGACAGGGATTTTTTTGTTAATAACGAGAAATTTGTAAATGAGGAAAAATGAGAATAAAACTAGCAACTTTACTCAGCGTACTGATCGGTTTGACTCTGATCCTGTCAGCCTGCGGCCTGGCAGCCCAACCCGAACCCACCCAGCCAGCTCCCACTGAAGCCCCGCCGACCGCGGAGCCTACCGATGCTCCTACAGCAGAGCCGGAACCGGAGCCGATAGTGGTGACTGACGATCTAGGGGTGGAGATCACCCTGGCAGAACCAGCTCAGACAATCGTTTCCATCTCTCCTTCCCTGACGGAAATCCTGTATGGCGTGGGAGCAGGAGACCGGCTGGTTGGACGGGATTCCAACTCGACCTACCCGGATGAGGCTCTGGCGGCCGTTGACCTGGGGGGCATGTGGGACGGCATCCCTGTGGAAGATATTCTTGCTCTGGAACCGGACCTGATCCTGGCGGGAGAGATCTACTCCGCCGAGGCGATCGCCGAGCTGCGCGATCTGGGTCTGACTGTTTACTGGCAGGCCAATCCGGATGATTTCGAGGGTTTATATGACAATATCAGAGACATCGCGGTTCTGACCGGGACGGAAGACCAGGCGGACGCTCTGGTAGCGAAATTAGCTGCCCGTGTTGCTGCTGTGGATGATCAGCTGGCTGCTGTTGAAGATGCCCCGCTGGTTTTTTACGAACTGGATGCCTCTGAGCCCGCCAATCCCTGGACAACTGGAGCGGGGACATTCATTTCCTACATCATCACCCGCGCTAAAGGCAGGAACCTGGGCGATGGCTTGCAGGGAGAATGGGTTCAGATCAGCTCTGAGGAACTGGTAGCCCAGAATCCTGATGTGATCCTGCTGGCGGACGCGCTTTATGGGGTCACTCCTGAAAGCCTTGCCGAACGCGCTGGTTGGGAAAGCATTACTGCGGTCAGCGAAGGGGAAGTCTATCCTATCGACCCCTTCATTCTCAGCGTGCCCGGGCCCCGTCTGGTAGACGGATACGAGCAGCTGGCTGCTATCCTGCATCCTGAAAGCGTTCAGTGAGGATTGTGAGGAATAAGCCATACCTGGCAGTTGCAGTCCTGCTGGGTTTCGCTTTTGTCTTGAGCATTGCCCTGGGGGCTGTTACCATACCTCCGGGCAATGCCCTGTTAATACTCCTGGAGAAAATTCCCTGGCTGAATGTCAGCGGGGATTGGCCGGCATATTATGAGACCATCCTGTGGAATTTGCGGCTGCCCCATGCCATCCTGGTGGCATTGACCGGCGCTGCGTTGGCCGGAAGCGGGGCGGCCTTTCAAGGATTGTTCAGAAATCCTCTGGCAGATCCTTACCTGATCGGGGTAGCATCAGGAGCTGGGTTGGGAGCCATCCTGATCATGACCATCCCCCAGGCCGGCAGGTACCTGATCCCGGTGGGGGCTTTCCTGGGAGGGCTGGTGACGATCATAGCAGTTTACCGGCTCGCTAAAGTCGGGCAGATTGTACCCCTGACCACTTTGATCCTGGCCGGAGTGGCTATCGGCTCTTTTACCGCCGCTTTGACGTCATTCCTGATGCTGGTTTCGGATCAGATGGTCCTGCAGGCGATGAGCTTCCTGCTGGGTGGCTCCACTGTTTCTGGATGGGACCCCCTGGCGATAGCAACTCCGTATTTTTCAGTCGGGTTGGTCTTGCTTGTCCTGAGCGGTCACTCGCTGAATGTGCTTCAATTCGGGGAGGAGCAGGCCAAACAGCTGGGCCTGCAGGTTGAAAAAGTAAAGCTGTTCATCATCGTCTCTGCGTCATTGACAACCGCTGCAGCCGTATCGTTTTCAGGAGTGATCGGATTCATCGGCCTGGTGGTGCCCCATATCATCCGGATTGTGTGGGGAGGCGATTACAAAAAACTGATTCCCCTGTCGATTATCGGAGGGGCGATCACTCTGCTGGTATCGGACATCCTGGCCCGGATCGTGATGGCACCTGGCTATTTGCCTGTTGGAATTGTGACCGCCCTGGTGGGAGCTCCCTTTTTCCTGTGGATCTTGCGTCGGGCGAAAAAAGAGGTGTTCTGGTGAACTGCGAGAGTCAAGAACCCGTGCTGGAGATCCATTCCCTCTCGGCTGCTTACGGGAAAAAAACAGCGCTGCAGGATATATCCCTTGATGTTGGTAAAGGGGAAATTGTGGGTTTGATCGGCCCGAATGGCGCCGGTAAATCCACGCTGATCAAGGTGGTGAGTGGAGTGTTACGGGCTTCGAGTGGAGAGGTGTTGGTCCACGGACAATCTATCAAAAGCCTGTCTCCAGCGGAGCGGGCCAGAAGAGTGGCAGTTGTTCCCCAGGCCCGCCAGCTGGGTGGGGCTTTTTCTGTGCGCCAGACTGTCTTATTGGGCAGGACCGCTTATCTGGGATTCCTGGGCAACCCTGGAGAAGAGGACCTGGAAATCGTGGAATGGGCTATGCGCGAGACGGCTGTGGATATCCTGGGTGATCGCAAATTGGCTGAGATCAGTGGGGGCGAACAGCAGCGCGTGCTGCTGGCCAGGGCGCTGGCGCAGAAATCAGAGGTTCTGCTGCTCGATGAGCCTACCAGCCACCTCGATTTGAAATACCAGGTAAGCTTGCTGCGCTTGCTGCGCTCGCTGGTCAAACAGCAGTGTCTGTCAGTAGTGATGGCCATGCACGACCTCAACCAGGTATCAGGGATAGTCGATCGGGTTGCCATGCTGGTGAATGGAAATCTGCGACATCTCGGAAAACCAGAAGAGGTGCTCACCCCAGAATTCATCCAGCAAGCCTACCAGACAGAAGTTGAGACCTTCGTACACCCGATTACCCGGCGTCATTACCTTTTCCCGAAATCATAAATAAAACAACCATCCCTTCTTGACGACGGCAAGGTAAAAATCCCTATTTCTGGCTAATTTTCTCGTGGGTTCGATCCCAGTTCACTGACGTGGTTGGTCATGCCCTCGGCCGCATCGGCGAAAGATTTATCATGACCACCGGACATCAAGTCCATCTCAAGGCGCTCGCTTCTCAGGCCAATTGATCCCAGATCTCTTTGACATGCAGCACCTGTTATACGATGCGTTCACAGCCGGAGATGTGGTGGCAAAATGCCCTGGTTCCTGCCAGCGCCGGGGGCTGAAGTACTGGAGTTCCCTGGTTGGGAAGCAGGATCTGGCTCCGCATGGAAACGGTGCTCAGCCTTTCTGGGAGCCGGTGTATTTTTCGTACAGGGTCTGCAGCGCCGTACTCAGGCGTTCTGTCAGAGCCGCACCTCCCTGAGTGGTGACGTCATCGTTATTTTCGAAGACCACGTAAGGAACGCTGACACCCTGAATGGTAATGGTTTCCGGATTGGCGCTGCGGATTTCTTCCCAATCGGAATCCCGATAAAGCGCTTCCATTTTCCTGTCAGAGAGGCCGTGTTCCAGGATGCTGTCCGGGCGCTCGGGATTGAAGCGAGCCCGATTTTTCCGCAGTGATTCTTCCCAGGAGACGTCGATGTAAAGAATGGCCAGACGCTGGGCGATATTCTCGCTGAGGTGCTCAAAGGCTCTTCTAAAACCACCGTGTGAGCTTCCCCGGGCAAACTCGATCACCACGGTCCCTTCTTGATGAAAATCAGGATTATCCCGGAGTATTTTGTCGTATTCAAGATCGATGCGCCTGATCAGCAGATCCCAGAGATAGACATAGAGGAAATTTCCTTCGACGTCCGTATACAGCCGGGGGTGTCCCAGATCTGTCAGGATGGCGTCTTCCTCGAACCAGGTCCAGATCATGGGAAAATCATCCAGCTCCCGGAATTCCCCGATATGAAAGCTGGTGATGCGCTGGGGTAGGGGTGTGTTCTTTAAGTGGGCGATGACCTCGCTTTTCCCTGCCGCCGGTCGGGCGATCAGCAGCAGGATGTCGAAGGTGGGATGTTCTTTGAAAGCCATGGGTTGTACCTCGTTGATATGTTTTTTAGTGGTTTACTCTTAATCAGGCTGCCAGGTAGCAGTATATTCCAATTTTTGATTGGGGTCTATCAGGTAGGGATCGTTGATCAGCCAGCTTCCTTGAAGGCCGACTTCTTGCAAGCCGAGCTCAAAATGCGCCATGGCGATGCCGATATCGATCCGCTGCAGGTCTGCCAGCCCCAGCAGGAAATCAAAAACCGGCGGGGGGTAATTGGGGGTTCTGGCGATGAAAAAGTGCCAGTGCTGGCCGCTTTTAAGGATCCTCCAGGGCTGCTTATTGGAGGCTGAGGGAGCCAAACGAACCAGCTTTAACGCCTCCTGGAAGATGCCAGCTTCTTCAGGGGAGAGGTGGATATCCCAGGAGTCCTGGAAAAAGAGATCCTCCCAGGGGAGTCTGTGTTCCGCTCCAGCATAGATCCGGCTGACCCGATCGAGGAAAGCCCGGTGGTTGGCTGGATAGCCAAGGGAGATCACTGACGGAATGATTTCGTCCTTTTCCAGGTCTATCAGCCGGGCAAAGCGGCTTTTTGTAAAGGTGCCGCCCAGCCAGCAGCTGCCGATTTCCAGGTCGGTAGCTTTGAGGATCAGCTGTTCAAATATATACCCGAAATCTTCCAGCGCACCAGGTTTATCCCTGACGGCACCGACGATAAAAGCGGCTGGATTCTTGATGAACCCGTAGGTGCCCAGGCCTTTGAGGCTGGACCCGTCCGCTTTGGTTTTTGCTGTCAAATGGCAGCGGACCGGATTTCCCAGCGGTCCCTCCTTCCAGTTTGTGGCAAAGTGTTCCAGGCTTGCCAGGTCTGTTTTGGAGAGAGGTCTTTTCAGATATGTCCGGCAGGAATAGCGCTGGCGTATCAATTGGGAGGAAGTGTTGTTATATATCATAGAAAGTCTATCGTGGAACTAGACAGATTATAGCAGGTGTTGTCAGAATGACGCGACCAAATGATCATTCAAGCACACGCCAGTCGACCGGTTTGCTAGGTTGTCTAGACACTTCCCTTAAAATTTAATCAATTACGCTATTTGCAGAACATGAGATACCGAATTTATGATAAAAATAGGATAACGAGTTAGCAGCAGGAAACCAGGGAAAAGGAGGTGGACTCTCGGAAAAGACAATCCGCGGACCTTTATTATTTTGTTATATTCTAAGTGAGGTGAAGAAAATGGCAGAAGAAACCAAGAAAGAATTGACTGCAGAAGAGATCTGGACCACCGAGGAGGGTGAACGGCGGTCCGTCGGCGTGATCCATATTGTGATCACTGCCTTGCTGATTGGCATCGGTTTTGTTGTCGGAGCCTTTGGCAGCATCAGCTTCCCGCTGGGCTTTGGTGTTAACTTCTTCTGGACCGGTATTGTCGTTCAGCAGGTAGGCGCGATTTGGTTTGGTGGCTGGGGTGTGATTGCAGGCGCAATATTCCCCTTCTTTTCCAACGCGATCGCTGGAACTCCATTCTATGTTTCGCTAGCTTACATCCCCGCCAATGCTGTCCAGGCATTCCTGCCCGCATGGGTGTTCCGGCGCTTTAAGCTGGATCCGCGTTTGAAAACAGGCAAGGATTATCTGTACCTGTTCCTGACCATGATTGTTTCCAGCATCCTGGGAGCTCTGTGGTCCGTACTGGTAGTTCTGAAGGGATTCGGACTGCTCACGACAGATTCCGTTCCCCTGTTTATCTGGGGCTGGTTTGGTGGAAACGTGGTCGCCGGGGTGGTTTTCAACTTCATTCTGCTGAAAGCCCTCTCTGCGGTTGTGATCCGAACCACCGCCTTTGTGAAGAAGTGGTGGGCCTAAACTACCAGGCTTGATCAAACACATAAAGCTCCGTGGGGTGGTGATGGACCACGGAGCTTTGTATTGGATAGCGGACTTATGAATAAAACCTTACTGGGGTATGTACCAAACGAATCTCCTATCTATGCGGTGCATCCTTTTGTGAAATTATATTTTTTGCTGGTAGTCAGTTTGTTTCCAATGTTCGTGTCCGCTCCGGACTGGAACATCATTTTGATGGTGGTTATTATCCTGCTGATGTGGATCAGTAAAGTCAACATGAGCACCTTGAAGATCTACATCCCGGTGGCAATCTCAATGGGAACGATTATTTTCCTTTCTTATACCGTGCTGGGAGGGACGCACCCTGAATTTGAGCTGCTAGCCAGAATCTGGGGCATCAACTTTTACTGGGAGCGGATCCGGGACGCGCTGGTGGTTTACTTCCGGGTGCTGCCGATGATCTTCACGATGGTCTTTTTTCTGAGCACCTCCCGGGAAAGGGACATCATAGTTGCCATGCGCAGCATTAAGGTTCCTTTTGTGGTCACATATATCTTTGCGATGGCGTTGAGATCGGCCGGTATGGTGCTGGAAGATTTCGGTATTGTCAGGCAGGCCGAGAAAGCCCGGGGATTTGACCCCGCTGGTAAATCGATTGCTTATAAGATCCGCCAATACGTGATGTATATGGTCCCGCTTTTTGCTCTGTCCCTGAGAAGGTCAGAGGAATTCACTAACGCGCTGGTCGCGCGAGGGTATGCTTTCACAGGGAAAGTGAGCCGCGTCAAGCGCGCTGATTATATCTTGACCCATTATTCCTATAAATACTTCGATTATATATTCATCGCCCTCATCACCATTGCCTTCATCGCCTTGCTTGTATATCGATATGGGTATGGTTATTTTCAAGTAGACC
The DNA here is from genome assembly GCA_024763275.1 of Anaerolineales bacterium. Classification (GTDB taxonomy): domain Bacteria; phylum Chloroflexota; class Anaerolineae; order Anaerolineales; family UBA11858; genus B10-G9. The sequence continues at coordinate 6,956 of JANTFT010000072.1, forward strand.
AGTCCTGGTTATTGCGCCTGCTGCGCAGCTGGGTGAGCTGATTGGAGATGCATGTGAGTAAAATCATTGAAGTACAGGACTATACTTGGAAATATATCAACACCAGTGTGCCAGCGCTGGCAGAGATCAATCTCACTATTGAGGAAGGCAGCTTTGTGGGGGTTATTGGCCCCAACGGAGCGGGCAAGACCACCCTGGCATTTTCCATAGACGGATTGGTACCTGGCCAGTACAACGGTGTCAAGAAAGGCTCTGTGAAGGTTTTTGGCAAGGAGGTTGAGGATTACGATAAAGGTGAGCTGCAGCAGTTGGTAGGCGTGGTCTTTTCCGATCCTGAAGCCCAGTTCACGGCCATGACAGTGGAAGATGAACTGGTCTTTGGAATGGAAAACATCGGTTTGTCCCTGGCTGAGATCAAAGAAAGGTTAGAGTGGGTCACAGAGCTTACCGAGTTATCCAACCTGCTGATGAAGCCTCCCTATGAGATCTCCGGGGGCCAGAAGCAGCGCGTAGCCCTGGCCGCGGTGCTGGCCATGCGCCCGAAAATCCTGATCCTGGATGAACCCACTTCTATGCTCGACCCTGTCAGCAGGGGGAGAATATTCAAAGTTTTGGCGAAACTCAAAGAAGAGGAAAACAACACAATCATTGTCATCGAGCATAGCCTTGAAAATCTGGTACCCTTGGCTGACCAGATGATCCTGATGTCTGAGAGCAAGCTGGTGCTCCATGATAAGACCCAACCGTTTTTCCAGCAGTCGAAAATGCTTCTGGAAAAGGGCGCCTTCCCTCCAGGAGCAATGCTTTTTTTCCATCTGTTGCATGAAAGAGGTCTTTACCAGGGAGAATATCCCCTGACAGTTGCCGGTGGGGCGGAGCTTCTTCGTGACCTTATGGGCAAATAGTAAAAAGGATAAGCATGTCAGAAAATAACAGCTATATCCAGGTGATTGACCTGGATTTTGAATATCCAGATGGCACCCAGGCTCTGAAAGACATCAACCTGGAGGTCAAGAAAGGGGAGTTAATTGCCCTGATTGGGCAAAATGGCTCGGGAAAAACCACGCTGTCGAAGTGTTTGAATGGTTTATATAAACCGACAAGGGGCGATATCATCGTTGATGGCCTTAACTCAAAGAAAACTTCTATCGTCCAGATGGTGAAGCGGGTTGGATATGTGTTCCAAAACCCGGATCACCAGCTGTTCAATAACAACTGCTGGGATGAGATCGCTTATGGGCCGCGCAACATCCAGCTTTCAGAGGAAGAGGTTAAACAGCGAGTCGAGGAAGCTATCGATGTGGTTGGACTTCCCAAGGTTTACCATAGCGAACACCCTTTTTTCCTTTCCAAAGGTCTCCGGCAGAGAGTGGCAATTGCCTCAATCCTGGCTCTCCGGCCCCAGGTGATCATTGTGGATGAGCCAACCACCGGGCAGGATACGAAACAGTCATTGGAGATTATGGATTTCCTGCAGGAACTGAATGAGGACCACGATCACACCATCATTATCATCACCCACGATATGCCCATTGTGGGGAAATATGCCCGGCGGGTGATCGCTATGGCAAATGCCAGGGTGATGGCTGATGGAACCACCCGGGAGGTCTTCACACAAGCTGACATACTGCGGGAGACCTTCCTGGCTCCCCCCCAGATTACTCAGTTGGCCCAAGCTGACCCTGCCCTGGGATTTGATCCAGGCACGCTGACAGTGGAGGAAATGGTGGAGCAATATATAAAGCTGGCGGGATAACTTTACTATCTGCAAGAAAGAAGGAAGCACCGCTGGTCGTTGAACCGGCGGTGCTTTTTATTAAAGGCATTTTCCCAGCTGAATGATTGGAAGTCTCTTCTCGCCATTCCGGGACCCCTGCAGATCATTGAGACCTGTCTGTTGTTTGCCTTCAGGGAATCCCCCTGTGCAGATCCGAATATACCTGTTCCGCCTGCGATCAACACTTTCAGCTGGGATGCTCCCGGCTGAATTTGGCTATCTGCCGCGCAACCACGCCAATCCGCTGAAAGAATTAGATGCGAATACTGGACCCCCTTCCGCCGGGAGGGTGATTTCCCGGGTCAATTCAGCCGATTTCTTTCTGAATTTTAGGGTTGCAATAACAGAAAAGAATTTCGTAAAAAGCCTGTTTAGCGGGAGATTGGATATAGAACTGCCTGCCATCCCGGAAAGGGTAAGGCCTAATAAAATTATTAACTGATCCTGGTTTAACTTCGTTTAGAATCAGGGTTAATATTCCTCCAACTGAAATTGGTGTTGGAATGAGAGCCACATAAGGTGAGAAAGCAAACCGAGTCCTCTTATGCCAGAATTGTCAACACGCCAGTCATAATTAAGCTGTTGTTGTGGGTGGCTTT
>JANTFT010000073.1 GCA_024763275.1 Anaerolineales bacterium
TACCCGGACGCGCTCCAGTACTTCTTTTAAACCCCCAGTTGAAATGCCAGGTAAAAACAAGACTATCTCATCCCCACCCCAGCGAATGATCGAATCCTTGGCTCTCAAGACATTCTGCAGCGATCTGGCCGTCATCTGCAGGACCTGATCACCGACATTGTGCCCGTGGCAATCATTGATGGCTTTAAAGCCATCAAGATCAATCATAGCTACCGCGAAAGGAACGTCTAATGTCCTTAGCTGATAGAGATGGGTTTCAAACATCTTTTCAGCATAGCGCCTGTTGCCAATCCCCATTAATGGATCAATGATATTCTGTTTGCGAATGACCTCAAGCTGCCGGTAGGCTTCCTGGTCCCTGGATTTATCAGAAAAGACCTCTACAGCACCACTGATCTCTCCTGATTCATTGAAAATCGGCGAGACCCGGATATGGACAGGCACCCGGTGTCCTGTTTTGTGGTGCAGAAAAAGGGCCGTTTCCCGTTTTTCACCATCCCGCAAGGTGTGAAATAGAGGGCATCCATCACTGCACAGCATATGCCCTGAGGCGTCTACATGGCAGAGAATATTATCAGCGCAAGATGTCCCCAGCACTTCGGCTCTATGAAATCCGGTGATCTCTTCCGCGGCTTTATTCCAGAAGGTGATCTTCCGCTCTTGATCTACATAATAGACGCCATCATAGAGGTTATCCAGCAGTTCAAAAAAATCAGAATCTTTTAGCATATGGTTGTCCCGGTCAGCAAACGAGTCCCCAGAGTTTACCATGCCCCCAATTTAGGGCAACCTCACATTTTTGTCAGCCACCTCAATCAGCGGAAACAGGAATGATCACGGATTAAAGAGCAGGTTGGGGGTGAGAGCCACATGCTGTCAAAATACAAAGAACCTGAGACTTGCGTCTCAGGTTCTTTTTGGTGCGTCGGGACACCGGGGGATCTTGGGAAGGTGATGATTTGGCGGGCAGCGCATACACCTCGGTAATTCTAGAATACCCACCTCGCAGACAGACTGGCCTGGACCGGGTAAACCTGCACCTGCTCTCCTCCTGACACCCGCTGCAGCCGCAGACTGTCCTTCCGACGTAAATGGAAGCACTACCACTGTAGCACGAGAATGGCCCTCTGTCAATTAATTTTAAGGTGACCAGGACTCCATTTAGCGCGCTAAACCTGTAGGAGGCCTGTTAACCAGAAAAGGTTAAATATCACCACAAATAACTGGATGGATAAGGGAATCGCGCTATCCTCAGCATTCTGATCTTTCCCCTGAGTGACCACTGCTGCTAAAACCAACGCGAAAAGCGCCAGGCCCAGAACGATCCAGATCATTCCTGCCAGATGCGGTAGCTGGAAAATCGCCAATAAAATCCACCCCGTCAGATAGAACAGCGTGCTGCTGATCAACGTCACCCGCGTTCCTCTGCTGGTTCCTTTTGAATAAGCTCCCCCAATAAGAGAGATGATCAATAAACCCCAGAACAGAACCCAGGACCTCAACCTGAATAGACCACCACCTGTCCAGGAAAGGACCATCCCGGCTGTTATTCCAAAACAGATGTACAGAACGATATTCCAGACAGGTTCTCTGTCCAGGATCAACAGACTAAACAGCAGTGTCAGAAAAGCGATTTGAAGATATACCCTGCCTGACGCGGGTACAAGGCCTGCCAGGTTGTAGCCAAACATCCCGGCCAGCAAGCCCATCCCCAGAAAGGGAACTACCCTGACCAGCATGACCAGCATCCCGGTTCTATCGTTGGGGAATGGTTTGTATTGTGTTCCCAGTCAACACTCCTTCCTCAATATTGAACAATCTTCCAAACATGATCGCCACCACACGAGAGATCCGGACCCTAATCTGGATATTCTGATCTCCCGGGTGGTAGTTGTCCGGATAGGTGATCTCAAATCTGGTAACCGCCGGATTGCTCAATCCGTGATCGTTCTCTTCCGCGCTGCCCAAAACGTAAGTTGCCACCAGGGTTTGCATGGGTGGGGCAATCAGGGTCTTCCGGTGATCATCGTTGATCCAGGAGAAAAAATCGTCGGCAGGCGGCGTGGGCGTCAGGGTTGGCCCCAGCGAGTTTCCAACCGGTGTTGCTGTCAGGGTGACACTGGCCGCAGCAGTTTGCGCCCCGACCACCTGGGTAACCATCTGATCACCCACAACGATCAACCCTGCTTTTCCTGCCGCGTCCGCGGCCCGGTTGATCTCACCCTGCTCCACCATCAGGCGCCCCCCATCGATAATGACCGCCAGAAATGTCAGAACCACAATCAGGAGAACGGCCACGATGATGATCACCTGGCCTTTTTCGCTGTTTTTCACCGGTTCTGGTACTCCATGCGGGTTACAGCCCGTCCAGTGACTGGCAAAGTGATCCGGGGAAAAGTCAGTTCTACCTGGTACTGGATCGTTACTGTAAGCGGGTCTCCCCGGGGTGCGGGAAAAGCCTGGTTCCTGGGCGGTTCATCCTGGGTCGGGTCGATATCGACTGTCAGCCGGGAGATGTCCAGGCCAAAGGCTGCCTGATGGACAGCGCCAATGATCTCCTGGTCCCCCTTGCTCGGGTCAATAATCGTCGCCCCGGCCCGGGCACCTTCCCAGGCCGTATTGGAGACTGCCATCTGGGAATAGAATAGAATCCCAAAATCGATGATTGCTACCATTAACAACAACAGGATCGGCAGGACAAAGGCAAATTCAACCAGGCTCTGGCCAGAATCCGGAGATCCCGATTGTTTTTTGGCTGTCGTCTTGAAAAGGGTCATCGATCTCATCGTCGGAAGAGGAAATTTATGATCGGAGAGGCTAAATAGATCAACAGCAAGCTTGGTAAAAAGAAGAATACCAGGGCCGGGATGATCCGGATAGGCGCTGTCTGGGCCTTGACCTCTGCCCGCTGCCTCCGGCGTGTCCGCAGCAAATTTGCCTGGACCCGCAATGTCCTGGCCAGTGATGTTCCCAGGCGTTCAGATAACAGGATCGCTTCCACAAAATGCTGAACATCCGGGGATGGAATTCGCCTGGCAAGCTCCTCCAGAGCTTCCCGCCTTGAAAAACCCAGATCGATCTGGACCAGGGCCTGGCGCATTTCCTCTCCCAGAACTCCAATAAAACCGGCACTTACCCTCTTTAAAGCAGGCACCAACCCCAGGCCAGCTTCTACAGTAAAAGTCAGCATATCCAAAAAATCCGGAAGTGATCTTTCTACTGCCCTTCCCCGCTCCCGGATCCGGTATCTGAGATAGAGGTAGGGCCCAACAGTCGACAAAAGGAGCAGGGTAATAATCAGCAGACTCACAGGGAGATTCCCAAATCTTGATCCCACAGGGATCAGTCCCAGAAACACTCCAATTAATGTGATCAGCCACCAGAATGGCATGAACTGGTGGTGGGTCATTTTAATACCGGACCAGGTCACCGTTTGCTCATCCACAATCCTGGTGACGAATTCCGGAGGCTTGATGGCATCCAGGGTTGACAAAAAACGGCTTATCAAGGAAACCGGAGCTGGGGCATCCTGGCTTAAGAACCTTGTCTTGATCCGGATACTGGTTTTATGATCGCTGATCGTGATCAAAGACAACAATACCAGAAATATGATCAAGCCAAAAAGAATTGAGATAAGGTACAGGATCCCCATGCCTACACCTCGATCCTGATCAGGCGGATCACAATTGCAGCTCCTATCAACTCGAGAATTCCAGCAGTGATCAACACCAGATTTCCGATAGTAGTGGTGAATAAAACATCAGTATATCCAGGGAACATGGAAAGCAGCCCCAGGGAGACCGGGACCAATAACGCGATCACGACCGCGGAAAGTCTGCCCTGGGCGGTCATGGTGCGGACTTCATTTCCCAGCTCAACCCGTTTGCGGATCATTTCCGCCATCTCCCGCATCATCGCAGCCATGTTCCCGCCTACCTGGCGCTGAAGGGTTAACCCTTCCACCAGCAGCCGCACATCTTCGTTGGGACGGCGTTGATAAAGTTCCTCCAGGGCCTGGTCGACGGTAAATCCAATCTGGATCTGGGCAGAGATCCTACTCATTTCCGATGCACCGGGCTGAGATAAGCCTGGAATCACAAAATCGACCGCCTGCTGCAGGGAAAACCCTGCCTGGAGCGAGTCTGAGAGCCGGTCCAGAATACCCGGAAATTGATCCTGGAATAACTGGCGCCTTAATCTGGCCCGGGAATAAAGGACTGTAAGAAACCCTGTCAGGAGTAAAAATGTGATGAAACCGCTCAACAGAGTTCTTCCGGTGACAAGATACCCTATCAGGACTCCACCGCAGATAATCCCCTGCAGGGATATCAAAAAAGGCAGGGGTTGTGATCCCAGACCGGCATCCTGCCACCATCCCAGCAGTAGTCTGCCCAGCCCCTTCTGAAACCCTCGCCTCAGGGTGTAATTGACTTGTTGGATCAGCATATTGAAAGCCTGCTTCCAGGTTGAGGGCCTGGCAACTCCCTCTCTCTCTTCCAGACGCTTGCGCCAGGCCAGGCGCAGCTCCCTTCCCCTTAAACTCTCTATGACTGGTAGTAAGGCAGCCAATAGAAGGCTGCCCGCGGCAATCCCGAGAAAGACGGGTTCAGTTGGGTACAGGTCGCCGAATATTCTTTCCCGGAACAGCCAGGTTATGAATAAACCCGCCAGATAGAGAATAAAACCAAGGACATAAAGGGCCACTCAATCCTCCAGGGCGTCTTTGACCGAGAATCCGCTGCGTTTGATAACTGCCAGACAACGGGGTTCAATTCCCGTCGCCTTGAATTCCCCCAGCGTTCTTCCACGATCGTCCAATCCTTCCCGCTGGAAAGTGAAGATCTCTTCCGCCTTAACCCTGATCTTCTCCCAGCCCTCCTCCTGGGTGGGGTGGACCTCGGCAATCGAGACGATCTTCCTTTTTCCGCCGGGCAGGCGTTCCTGCTGCACGACAAGATCCAGGGAACTGGCAATTTGCTCCCGGATGGCCGGCTGGGGCAGATCCAGACCAGCTGTCAGCACCATGGATTCCAGGCGGCGGATGGCATCTGCCGGTGAGTTGGCATGAACGGTGGTTAATGATCCCGGATGCCCGGTATTCATAGCCTGCAGCATATCAAAAGCTTCCGGACCTCGCACTTCACCGACGATGATACGGTCCGGACGCATCCGCAGGGCATTATGCACCAGAGTGCGGATCTTCACTTCTCCTGTTCCTTCGATATTGGGGGGGCGGGATTCAAGGGATACCAGGTTCTTGGCCACCAACTGCAACTCCGCCGTATCTTCTATCGTGACCAGCCGCTCCCTCTCCGGGATGCAGCGCGCCAGAGCATTGAGGGTGGAGGTTTTCCCGGAGCCGGTCCCACCAGAGATCAAGATGTTAAGCCGAGCCCGGACACAGGCCTGCAGAAAACCAGCCATCTGCTGATTGAGGCTTCCCAGTCCGATCAGTCGTTTCAGCGTAAATGGCTCAGGAGAAAAACGCCGGATAGTTAAGGCGGGCGAGCGCAGTGCCAGGGGAGGGATAATGGCATTCACCCGGGACCCATCCGGCAGCCGGGCATCCACAAAGGGAGTGGATTCATCTACCCGCCGGCCCAGGGGGGCAACAATGCGATCAATCACGTTTAGAATATGCTCCTCATCCCGGAATGAGATCTTTACCCGGGAAAGCTCTCCGTCCTTCTCAATGAAGATCTCATCCGGGGCATTCACCATGATCTCTGTGACCCGGGGATCGTTTAGATAGGGTTCGATCGGACCAAACCCCACTATCCGGTGGACGACAGCCTGAACAATTTCCTCTTCCATTTTCCGAGGAATGATCTCGCCTTCGCGCTGCAGCAGCCTGCTAACGATCTTTACCAGGCGCTCACGATCCTTCGTGTAAGAGAGCGGGTCACTTTCCGTGGTTGAATGGGCCTGGATATACTCACTCGCCAGCCGGTGTAATTTATCCTCGAGCGCTGCCTGATCGAAGTCTGTCATCCTGAGTCCTCAGATCCCTGTTTGATCGATCATTTTAAGCAACCGTGCTGATAGCTGCCGGATGGATTTTCCCAATTTACTGGATTTGCGAAGTACACAGGGTTCCCCATAACTTACATTTGCCCACACCCCTGTCGGGTCCATTGGAAGAACGCCAAATAAATGAGTTCCCAGATGGTCCTTGATCTCATCTGGGGAAATGGCTGCGCCGGGGGCATGCTGATTGATGACCAATCCTGTAAGCCTTTCCGTTCCCGGCAGGCCGGCCAGGAAACGGGAGGTGGATCTCAAGGCAGGTGCATCAGGCGTGAGCAGGACCAGACGAACATCAGCCAGGGAGAGGGCCGCCCCGGTCACAGGGCTGTTTCCCGGGGGTGTGTCCAGCAGGACCAGATCATACTCCGCGCGGAAGGCATCCAGAAGGGAAGCCAGATTCCTCCTTGTAAAAGTCCCTTTCCTGGAAATGTCTGGAGGGGGGTTCAGCAGGTCCACTCCGGGATGATAATCCGTGACTGCCAGTTGGAGATGTTTGGAGGATAGTTCATCGATCACCGGCAGTAAATCCCCCCAGCTGTTCTCCGGCTCCAGATCGAGCAGCAGATCCGCCGTGCCAAGACCCGGATTGAGATCGATCAAGACGGTTTTCCGGCGGTGCCCGGCTCCCAGGGCAACTGCCAGGTTAACTGCCAGAATGGTCTTTCCAACACCGCCTTTGGCGGAGAAGATCCCGATAACAGTGCCCATGTCCTACCCTCCCGCCGGCCGGAGCAGGACTAACAGCTGGAACTCATTGGCCCGGGCATAGAGCAGAGATATTGCTTCCTGGTCATCCAGGGCCAGGACAAAAGCTGGCTCCTCTCCTTCCCCCGGCAATGCCACCACCTCGACTCTGGCGGCAATAAAACCGGCTTCATCCAGATCCCTGCCGGGAAGGGCCGAGGCGATCTCCACCCGGTCTCCTTCGGCCAGATCTGGCGGGGCAGCGATGAACCAGGTTACCGGGATGCTGACACACCATTTACCTGCAGGACAGCGTTGGGCAACTGCACCTCCCTGATCTCCAGCCAGTTTTTCTGGCAGAACCACCTCTCCTTTAACAAGGGGATACAGCGTCAGATGTCCCACTACCTGTTCTTTGAAACTGAAATGGGAAGTGGGAACAGCACCAGTAGATACATCCCGAATATCCAGCATATCCGCAGTGATCAGAGTGTCAATTTCAATATCCTCGGATGCAAAAACTGCCGAGGTCAATTCTCCCGGAGCGATTCGCTGTTGGTCGGCAAAAAACTGGAAGACCAGGAAGCCAAACAAGGCAGCTAATAGGACAGCCACGAAGACATAAAAACGTGTCCGACGCCGAACGGCTGCCTGCCAGTCAGGGGTTGTGGTGGGTGCTCGTTTTTCAGTCATAGTGATTTTCCCCCTTTGGATCAATACACTATGATGTTTTTTTACGTATCCTCTTAAGAAAGATCCTATTCTATCGAAGTCCCCCTCAGGATCTCTTGGAATACCCTTCTAGAGTTTCATAATTCCAGGATTTCTGCCCTCCGTTTCCAGAGGGTCTCAGATAGTTTCATTTCATTTTCATTCATAAGTACCAGCTTGTGAATTCCTTATTCTTCTTGGAACCAATCTGCCAGGAAATCGTCAAAATAGGCCAGGTGACGTAAGTTTGTGCCTTTCTGATCCAGAAGATACATCCTTGATGATTTCCCATTTTCCGGTTTATCAACAAAGATGATTTCGTCACCATTCTCACTGATTGCCAAGATCTCAAATGGATCATGCCAATTCAATATCGTTTGTTTATTGTTCCCGTCGATATCCATTATTTTTATCTGGTAATCCGGCTGATTGATGATACCTAATATTCCTCCATGCTCATATTCACCATAAATAATCTTCTGACTATCTCCTGTGAAAAAACTATTACCATGAGAATCACCGTTTTTTGTTAGCAGGGTTCTTCCAGTTCCATCCAAATTCATGATACAAAGCATGAATCCTGGTTGACCAGAATCTACATCTACTCCTTCACATACAACAAGAATTTTTTCTCCATCAGGTGAGATATTTGGCCCATCGTTTAATGTTCCTTGAGGTATATCGATGATTTGCAGATCACTTCCATCTATATTGACAGTTGCAAGACCGATGGTATCAGTCTTTAGCCACATAACTGAAAAGATCAACTTTTCTTCATCAGGAAAGAAATTAGGATTATTAAGCTGGACAACTGAGTCTTCTTCTGGCCATAAGATTACCTTCCGTTCAACTCCTTCTTTGAGGTCACGAATCCAAATCCCACTGTGATTTTTTCCATCAATCCATTCTCCAAAACGGAAAGCCAAATATGAACCAGTTGGGGATAATTTGACTTTTCCGCCCTCGTTGTCCAGGATGATTGTTGATTCCACTTCCCGATTCAAGGATGAGATGTGAACGCTGGTTTGATCATTCTGATTTCTAGAGAAAAAGATCTGAACTCTGGACAGCTCTGTTGGTAAATCCCGGGGCGAATCGATTGTGGAAAAATATAAAGAAGGAGAATTACTTGCGGTATCACATCCAGACAAGAATACAAGGGTGGTAACTAATAATGCCAGTATCATAATACTTTGTTCATATCTATTCATGGGATTTTAGGGTGAAGATATTGGATTCAACAATGGACTAAGACCTGATAATATTTTCTCCACTATTGAAATCATCGCAGGAACCAAAGGAGCAAGAGCTGCCCCAGCTTCCCCCAAACCAGAAACGATAAGTGCTGTTATGCCAACAACCGCTAATATTCCTTCTGTTTTAATAGTTTGGCTCTCACATTTAAGACTTGTTATCAGTTTACTCTCTAACTCCGTATTTGACAAATCCTCCCGAATGTCAACACCTTCTTGTCTGTATATGTGAGTTAATCCCCTCCAGGTAGCGCTATAGAAATGCTTCCTAACCTCATAGTCATATTGTTTACTTGGTTCTTTTATCCCAACTCCAAGCGCAGTTCCACCGCCTTTTAACGAAGAATACAAACTCACTTTTTCGCTAAGTTTGAGCGTACAAGTTCCGGATGTAATATCAATATCAAGTAGACTTCCAGGATTACTCGTGATTTTTATTTTTGGATCGATATTCAATTTCTGTTCAGCATAAATTAAGCTAAGAATATTGGGGGGGGAATATGATTGAGCAATAATCCCTTCTTGGGAGAATAGTTTAATATCCCATTCCTTGCCAGCAGACAGACTTAATACTTTTTGTTTATAAAA
>JANTFT010000074.1 GCA_024763275.1 Anaerolineales bacterium
CCAGATCAAAACCCTGATTGCTACCCTGACCAAGCAAGCTCAGGAAATGGTCCTTAAAGCGGACCAGCGGATGGAGGAAATCACCCGGGAAGAGCAGCAGTCCGGAGAGGATGACCTGATTCCCAGCTCAGATTAATGAAAAGAACAAAGAGGAGAGAACTCAATGGCCAGAATTTTTGATGTAATTGAATATCCAAACGAAATGAAAGATGAACTGATCCACCGCTTCCCGGAAGGAGAAGCCGGGGATTTCAGGATTGGTTCTCAGGTCATTGTCAGGGAGTCCCAGACGGCTGTGTTCTTCCGGGATGGGAAAGCCCTTGATGTATTTGGTCCGGGGCGCCATACCATCACAACAGCTAACATTCCTCTGCTGATTGACCTGATCGGCAAAGCGTTTAACGGGAAGAACCCATTCCCGGCAGAGGTTTATTTTGTTTCCCGGAGAGAATTCCCGGACGAGAAATGGGGTACTCCCCAGCCGATCATTGTCAAGAACCCGGGCATGGGCCTTGGTGTAGCCCTGCTGAAGGGATTCGGCACCTACGGCTACCAGATCGGTGACCCGCAGCAGTTCGTCACCCAGCTGGTGGGCGCCCAGGGTATGTTCAGGACCGAAGATATCGAAACCCGTTTGCGCCATATCTTGCTGACTACCTTGTCAGATCTGCTGGGCGAAACCGCCAAGGAAAATGACATTACAAACCTGGTTAGCTTGCAGAGTGAGCTCAGCGCAGGTGTACGGGCCAAAGCCAGCGACCAGTTCAAAGCCCTGGGCCTGGAACTGAAAACCTTCCTGATCGCCAACCTGCGTCCTTCCGAGCAGTCAGTTCAGGAACTGCGGGATATGGGTGTGCTGGATATGGAAACCTACACCCGCCTGCAAGCAGCAGATGCTCTCCTGGAAGCAGCTCAGAACCCCAGCGGTGGAGCCGGCCTGACAGCCGGCATCGGCGCTGGGATGGGAGTAGGCAATATCCTCAACCAGTCCCTCCAGGGTATGACCGGAGGTGGTGGGGCGGCAGCTGGAGGTGCCAGCATGCCCGATGTGATGAGTCCGGCGGAAGCAGCCACGTTCTTGAAAGTGTCCGAGGAAGATGTCCTGGCAGCCCTGAAAGCGGGGGATCTGAAGGGTAAGAAGCTCGGCAATGCCTACCGGATCAGCAAAGAAGCCCTGATGGCTTTCTTGAACGGCTAGAGGCAGTTTCTATAAACTAAAACAGCCTGGAAGTTTTTGCTTCCAGGCTGTTTTTTTCATGGGGTCTATTGATTGGATTCCCTGCCCAGGTAGTCCTGGATGGTCTTGACTGTGGGGGATGCGATAGCTTTTCCCCCCTTGGCTTCTTTGCGGAGGAACTTTTTCAGTTGCCGGGCATGCAGGGTTGGGAACGGAGATTGGCCTGCTTCGACCTCAGCCTTTTCATCGGTAAAGACCAGGGCCGCCCTGATCTCCGGTACCTTAAACTCGGGAATCTTGCTTAATTCCTTCAGGAGGCTGCTTTTCCCTTTGGCAATGTTCTTATCCTGCCTGCCAATCCTGTCCTGATTGATCCAGCGCAGGTACAAATTCCCACCGATCCTTTTCCAGCGCTTTCCTTTCTCAGAATATACTATCTTTCCAGCTTGTTGAAAGGGTAGCAGCATCCACACGCCGGCCGGGCCGACCAGCAGGTGAGGTACAGGGCTCTGGTAATGATAGAGTGCATAGCTGTCATCCAGCCCCTTAAGGGCAGCATCCAGCTCCTGGTCCGGCCGGGGCGTTCTGACAAAGCGGTTGGAATAATAGATACTCACCTGGTATAAGACCAGGCCTAGCAGCAGAGCGATCAGTGATAGGTTGATCAACTGCTGATATTTAAAACTGATATAGGTCCCCAGGCCAAGGATCAAAATTGCTCCTATGCCGGTGATCGTTCCGATGATCCGATTGCGTTTGATAAGCTTTTCATTGCGGACAATGATCATTTAGGCGTCCTCCCCACTGGTGGATGGTGTAAACTCCCCCTTGAGGGCGTTCTTCAAGCTCTCCAGCAGACCGGCGTCGACAGACTGCTGGGCCCTCTTTAAGGAATTGACCAGGGCCAGCGCGTCTGAGCGGCCATGTCCCACGAATACCAGGCCGTCAATGCCCAGCAGGGGAGCGGCTCCGATCTGGCGGGGATCCATCAGCTGGCGCAGTTTTTTGAATGCCGGCATAGCCAATCCAGCTCCGATCTTTGTCCGCAGGCTGCTGGTCAGCTCTTCTTTCAGAACATCCATCATCAGCTTGGCGACAGCTTCACTGGATTTGATCAGCACGTTTCCAGTAAAACCGTCGTGGACGATCACATCGACTTCGCCGCTGAAGAGCTCCTTGGGTTCAGCGTTGCCCAGAAAGTTAAGGCTGCTGTTCTTAAAGAGGGGGTAGGTTTCCTTGACCAGGCTGTTTCCCTTGCCTTCTTCTTCCCCGTTGGACAGCAAAGCAACCCGCGGTTCAGGTATGCCGAGGACTTTTTCGGCGTAGATGGAGCCCATAATACCAAACTGCAGCAGATAAAGGGGTTTGCAGTCCGCGTTGGCTCCGATATCTACAGCAATGGCGTAGCCTTTCTTGGTGGGCAGGATGGTGGTCAGGGCAGGGCGTTTGACTCCCGGGATGCGGCCAAGCCGGAAAAGTCCGTTAGCCATGGCTCCCCCAGTATTACCGGCAGTGACAAAGGCGTCCGCCCGGCCTTCTTTGATCAGATCCATACCGATCGCCATGGAATTATCAGCTTTGCGGCGGGCATTGCGGGCTGGTTTGTCGCCCATTTCGAGAATTTCCGGGGCATGGATAAGCTCCACCCGAGCGTCATCAGGCTGGTCCGCCAGGAGAGGTTCTAATCTCTCTTCCTGACCTACCAGGTAGATCTTGGTGTCTAACAGGGCAGCGGCTTGGAATGCTGCTTCAACTTCTGGCAGCGGGAAATTATCGCTTCCCATGGCATCCAGGACTAAGGGCATGGCTGCACTCCTTAAAGGTTTTAGGTGACTTGACAGGCATCTCTGGAAGATTATAATACCACTGCCACCCGGTGGAGTGAAGGAACAGCCGGGGCAGGGTACAGGCGCTGGTGCTGGAAATGGCAGACAGGTATGGTTGAGGGCCATATGCCCCTAGGGCGTGCGGGTTCGATTCCCGCCCAGCGCACACAAAGAAAAAACCGCCTCCGGGCGGTTTTTTCTTATAACTCTGATGCAGGGAGAAATATCCCCGATCAAAAGTAGATCATCCAGTTTTTTCTATTCTTTGGCTTCTTTTTTGATGGTGTTGATCTTAAATGGAATATAGAGAGGGCAGGTTCTCACCAGACTGGTCAGGATGAAGATAATTCCCAGCACCAGCAATATGATCCCCAATGCCCCGGTTACTATCCCACTGAAATAAAGATAGCCAAATAAGACGGCAGCGACAATTCGGACCAGTCGATCCACTATACCCATATTCTTTTGAAATTTCATGTAATCCTCCTTAATGTTTATAGATATTCCTGTTAATATAGATGACGCGGCGTGAAAAATCTTACCAAATTGCCCGGGGATGGAGGATGATTTTCCGAATCCTCATGTAAAATAAAGAATACGGCCTGGTTTGACGTCAAGGTCCTGTTCATCCGGTCTGAGATGGTACCGCTTCCATCCAATGATAACAACTGAAGGAGGACCATGTTCACTTCCCTGTCAAAAGTATATTCTTATACCAATCCTGATTATCTGGAGGCCAACCGCAGGGGTGAGATCACTCCAGAGCAGGCCAAGTTGCTCGGCCTGGCCTGGAGTTTTTTATCCCGGATATTCCAGTGGGGAAAGGGGCTCAATGGGATTGCTGTCATACTGGCCCTGGTGTTCTTCTTTATTTTGCAGCTGACCGGGATTGAGATCTCCGCCCCTCTGGCTCTGGGGGTGTTTGGGCTGGTTCTGGTTCTGCTGGCAGTCCAGCTCGGCACTCGTTTTTCAAAATCCCGGCGCCAGCGAAGGGTCCTGGCGGAAGATCTCCAGCGCGGAATTATCAGGGACGGTGTTGGGTCACTCAATTTCCAGCGAGGGTCCTACACCGTTTTAACACCTGATGGTGAGCTGTATTTGCCATACGGAAGAGGCGAAGGGCTTGCTCCCGGGGTATCCTATCGATTTTATTATCTGCAGAACTCGAGAATGGTCCTTTCCGCTGAATCGCTTGGAGAAGTGACCCCTGGCGCAGTGGAATCAGGACTGACTGCAATCCTGGCGGAAGCCAACAGCTTTAAATTATCCTCTTTGGAGGCTAACCGCCGGGGGGAGTTGACTCCCGAGCAAAGTGGGAAGCTGTATTCCAGCTTGGTCGCCCCCCTGATCCTCATTCTGGTGCCGGCTGGTGCTCTGTACTACTATCTCCTGCAGGTGGGGTATCTGCAGGAGGACACCCTGGCCAGCCTGCTCGCCAGGGTTACTGCCGGAGGGAACACTGGCTTACTGGTTCTGGGGGGCGTTCTGCTGGCAATGGCTGTCTGGGGGCTGGTCCTGCTGATTCTGACCCTGCTGGATGTTTTCGGTAGATCTGTCAGCAAGTTAGAAGGAATCGGATACCGGAAAGTATCCACAACCACCGACGATGATGGATCCACGACCACCCGCTATTATTACGTGATCGGGGGGAGCAAATTCAGGGTGCAGCGTTCAGGCTTTTCAGCCTTTGAGGATGGGTTGACCTACCGGGCTTATTTCACTCCCTGGCGGAAGGTACTGGTGAACCTGGAAGTCCTCGAGTGAGGGAATGGAAGGAGAAAGGTCTTTCAGTCTGCTGCTATCACCGCCAGGGTGGGCAGATTTTCACGGCATCGCCGGGGACAGGGAAGTACTAACCGGGTGTTCCTTCAGGCTCCCAGACCTGGCGGAAGAAGGCGCTGTGACGCGCCAATTCCGGGTAAGAAGCTGGATCGCCCAGGCAGATTGGACACCAATGACCCCCCTTGAGAATTAGATCCAGGCTAGCGTGGAACTCATGCCCGGCATGGCAGACCCACTGCAAAGGAGAACGCCAGTCGCCCGGGCGGACTGATCTTGAAAGCAGCTTCCCGCCCCGGAACAGGGCAGCCTCCCGGATTTCCTCCAGATTCAGCAGGCCATCTTGCTTGTCTTCCTGGTAGCCGTGTTCCAGCTTCAGGGGGACTTCGGACGGCCTCTGCTGGTTGATGGACTCCCAGCCGACAATTCTTTTCCAGCGCTGCAGGGACCCAAAATAGGCTTTGATATGAGCGTTATCTCCCCGGGCCAGCCAGCTCAAAGTACCTCCCGGTCCCCGGGCTACCTCTTCGAATTTCCGCCGTACCAGCCCTGGGAAAGCGCTTCCCAGGCGGATGTACCAGGGAACCTTGGATTTCTGCTCCTCGATGTACTGGTCGATGGTCTGCTCCCGGAAGGGGACGAGCTCTTCCAGCCGGTCAGAGTCTATCAACCACTGTCCGTGGAAATTCTGCAGCGCGAACCAGTGGGGATCCAGCACCTCATGGTAGTCTTTTACCCCGGTGGCGCTGAGCATTCTATCCAGCAGCTCCAAATTGGTTAAGCGATTGGGAGCACCGCCGCCGATGTGGTAGATATTGCCCCAGAATTCCTCCGGGGTGGTCTCCTCGCAGATATTGGCCAGCAGCCGGCCGGAATCGGCGGGGGTGATCCACTCCAGCACACCATTCAGGGTAGTGTGGAAGGTGATCGGGTCAAGAGGTTCGGCAGCGGCCATGCGGGCGATGCCGGTTTGGCGCAGGGAAACCCAATTCTTGATCCCGGACTCGATCACAATTCGCTCAGCGATAGTCTTGCTGAGCCCGTAGGTATCGAAGACATTGAGCTTGATGGGGTCGCCGATCCGCCCCCAGTGGATGGGAACAGGCCGGTTGCCGGTTTGGGCAATGGTGCCGATATACACAAGTTTGACATGGTCTGGGTCGGGCTGGGCCAGGATGGCCCGCACGATATTCTGGGCAGCGCCCACATTGACTTTCATGGTCAGCGCTGGCCGGGTATCAGCGAAAGGTGAGACCAACCCCCCCACATGGAGGACAATGTCTGCTCCGGATAGGCCCCGCAGGACATCCTGATAGCAGGTCAGGTCTCCCCAGACCACTTCCAGACCCTGCTTCTGGTAGGGAGCCAGAATCCGGCGGTCGGTGGGTGTATCCAGGGCCAGAGCGGTCACTTCGAAGTGGTCCCTGCGCCGGAAAAGCTCCGCCAGAGTAGCCTGCCCCATCCTGCCGGAAGCGCCGGTGATGAAGATGTGTCTTTTTGAATTTGCCATCGATCTCCTCCCGGGAACAGATGCTAGGTGGTTGGTAACCAGTGTTCTGTTCACCAGGTCTGACACTATTATCGGAGGAGGGGAGACGGGAGACAATCCAAGAAGGCCAGGTGATTACAAAAACGATGACAGGGATCACCTTGGGGAGGGAGTTTTTATGATTGCGTTCACCCCCCGGGAGAGGACAGAAAGAACCCGGCTGCTCTTTGGTCGGGTTCTTTGGATATGATCTGGGTCAGGGTAGTTGGGGGAGGGCAGATTGAGGAGCGCTGCCAGTGGGTCAGGAAGAGAATCGTTGGAATAGCGACCACCAGCGTGATAAAGTAAGGGGTGGCTCTCGGGAGAGTAAGACCGTTGAGGGGTACCTGGATAAAGAGGGTCACCAGGGTCGCGGCCAGGAAAACCAGGGCAAACAGGCTTCCTAGCTTCTCCCAGCGCCAGGACAGGGCCAGCCCCAGTATCCTGAGAGAAATGAAGATGGGGGGAAGGGCTTCCCCAACGGGTGTGTCTGGCAGCGCATAAGGGTCCGCTATACCGGTGGTCGCCCAGCTCCAGGTATACCCTTCCATCACTATCAGGACGAAAATGATCAGTGGTATAGACCAGATCCGGGCAATAAGTCGTAAAGTTTTCATAATCCATTAACATCCTTGGGTAATTAACCTTAGGTGGCTTTATTGAAAGACGATCAGGCGCTTACGGTCAGGGGGTAATGGGAGATCTTGAAAGGGTCGTGAGAGGGGGACGGGACCGGTCTGCGATTTAGTCATGCTAATTTTCAGCCTGTCGGCTGTCTGAACTCACGGTTGACAGTTCCCAATAGCCAGTGATCAGGAGCGCAGTTTCCTATTGGAGGGTGTTCATCGATCAGCAAAGAAGGAACTGAAGGCAGAAATGGCACCTATTTGAGTTTTTCTTGATTCTCTCCCGGCGGACCAATATCTTCCTTCTTTAAAGCGGTTCAAAAATGCAGGAGAAGTGACGCATCAGGGGCGGCTCTTTGATGATCCGGAAGCCCCGCAGGCTGTCCGCTTTCTTGACAATCCTTTCCAGCACCTTGACCACGTAGTCCAGATGGCTCTGGGTGTAAGTCCGCCGCGGCAGGGCTAGGCGCACGAGGTCAAGCTCGGGGTAGACCATTTCCCCCGTATCAGGGTCAGGATAAGCGAAGGCCACCGAGCCCAGCTCCACGCCCCGGATCGCCCCCTCTCGGTACATTTCCACAGTCAAGGACTGCCCCGGGAACTCCGATTGGGGGATGTGGGGCAGCAGTGCCCCGGCGTTGATGTAGACCGCGTGCCCCCCGGCAGGCTCGATCACCGGCACCCCGACCCTTTTCAGTTCCTCGGTCAGGTAGCGGGTCTGACCAAGCCGGTAGGCCAGGTAATCTTCCTGCAGACCTTCCCGCAGGCCGATGGCGATTGCGTCCAGGTCACGCCCGGCCAGGCCGCCGTAGGTGATGAACCCTTCCCGAAGGATGAGCTCGTTCTTGATTTTTTCAAACAGAGCCGGGTCGTTGCAGGCCAGGAAGCCGCCGATGTTGACGATGGCGTCCTTTTTAGCGCTCATGGTCGCTCCATCCGCGAGGGAAAAGATCTCCCGGGCGATTTCCAGGGTACTCTTGTCCTTATAGCCCGGCTCGCGGGTCTTTATGAAATAGGCGTTTTCGGCATAGCGGCAGGCGTCAATGAAGAAAGGAATATTATGTCTTTTATAGATCTCCGATACTCCCCGCAGGTTTTCAAGGGAGACTGGCTGGCCGCCCCCGGCGTTGTTGGTGATGGTGATCATGCCCAGAGGGATGTTTTCCTCTCCCACCTCCTGGATGAAATTCTCAAGCTTGTCCAGGTCCATATTGCCTTTGAAGGGAATGTTCGGGTCATCGCTGAAAGCTTCTTCACAGATCAGGTTGGTGGGACGCCCACCCCGGGCCCGAATGTTGCCTTCCGTGGTGTCAAAGTGCATGTTAGAGGGTACGTACTGACCCTCCTTGAGGATCACTGCGCAGAGGATATTCTCCGCTGCCCGGCCCTGGTGGGTGGGTACGAAATGCTTGAAGCCAAAGATATCCGCCATGGTATCCGAGAGGCGCTGGTAGGAGCGCGCTCCAGCGTAGGATTCGTCACCCAGCATGATCCCGCTCCACTGCTCCTGGCTCATCGCCCCCGTGCCGGAGTCGGTCAGCAGATCAATGTACACCTCATCCGATTTCAACCCGAAGATGTTGTAGCCTGCCCGCTGGAGAGCCTTTTCACGGGTTTCCGGATCGATCAGCTGGATCGGCTCGACCATTTTGATGCGGAAGGGTTCCGAAGGGTGAATGGACATGGATGTGCCTCCTGGATGCGGTCTGAGATGTCCTTTACAGTTTATCACTTCTTCTCCCTCCGCCCAAGTGATTTTGGACAGTTCTCGACTATAATTAACCGGGGCATACCTACAGCAGAGCAGGAGAGCGATTAATGCTTGAGATCCAACACTGGGTTCTGGGACCGGTAGCCACCAACACTTACCTGGTGGGGGATACGGAAAGCCAACAAGCGGTGGTGATCGACCCGGCCTGGGATGGGGCGATGATCGCCGCTGAAGTCCGCAAAGGAGGCTGGCAGCTGGTTGGCATCTGGCTCACCCATGCCCATTTTGATCACTTCGGAGGACTGGCGGATCTCCTGGAAGCCCTGGGACCGGATGTCCCTGAAGATTTCTATGTCGGCATGCATCCCAAAGACCTGCCCCTCTGGAAGATCAAAGGGGGAGCGATCATGTTTGGGATCCCCATTAAAAAGACACCCCGGCCCACCCATGATTTCCGGGAAGGGGAGGTCCTGGAAGTTGGGAAATACCGCTTTGATGTCCATCACACCCCGGGTCATTCTGCCGGGCATGTGATCTTTCACTGCCCGGAGGAAAAAATCCTCTTCAGTGGAGACGTGATCTTCAATCAGGGCATC
>JANTFT010000075.1 GCA_024763275.1 Anaerolineales bacterium
CCTTCCCGCCCGCTCACCGAACCGACTCCATGCTCGCCGAACCGTCCCCGGTGAGGCTCAGGCGGGATCCAGCAACCCCGGGACGGGAATGGTCGCTGCGCTCCCGACGGTCAGCCCCTGCGGACCACCTGATCTTGGGATTGCTTCGTCGGCTTTCAGCCTCCTCGCAATGACGGCTGGACCGTGACACCACCCTCCGCGCTCGCCGAACCGCCCTATCCTGCCTTGCTCACAGACCCGTCCCATCCTGCCTCCGCTTGCCGAACCGTCCCCGGTGAGGCTCAGGCAATCTCCAGCAACGCCCGGGGACGGGCGTTGGAGCAGCTATTAAAAATCGGTCCAGACCGAGGTCGGCAGCCCAAGACTGTAACACGGGGCAGGGGAAATCCGTTAATTAATCAAACCTCATAAACAAAGCTATTCCGGATATAATCAAATTTAGACCATTCCGGTAAGCTCCGGCTCAGGAGGGATTTCATGAGATACCCTTACAGAACACTTTTCTTGTTGATTCTGGCGGCGGCAGTCCTGCTGAGTGCCTGCGATCAGCTTCTCGACCTGCTGCCTTCCGGGGAAGAGCTGGAGGACCTTAGCGCTGAGGAAGACATCGGCCCCCAGGCGACTGCCCGGGCGGGGGAAGGTACAGCGACGGTTTATTATCACTACTATATAAAATCAGATCCGGTCAAATTCAAGATCGACGCGACCATCCCGCTGTCGATGGGGGAAGGTGACCAGATGGGGAGCTGGGACGTCAACGGCATTGGCCAGACCAGGGTGCTGCTGGAGATGGAAGCCCAGGAAGAATCTGGCATCTGCCTGGTCCAGTGTGATATGTACGTCTTGCTGGCAGCTGACGGGGAAATCACTCTGGACGATAATACGGGGGAGTGCGTTATTCCCTTGAAATTCCAGGTTTCTCCTCAGGAGGATGAAAGCATTATCACCGGGACCTGCCCGGATGAGTTTCTGGCTATGTTGAGCTGCCCGGCATATATCCCGGTGATGATCGATCCCAGCCTGTATACTTTTACCAGGACCAAACGCGACGTGACCCAACCAACCGATCCCGTAGTAACTCTCAAGGCTGAGATCCGGGATGTGTCTCTACCTCCCGGGGCAGCAAGTGTCTGCAACTGGTAGCTGGAGAAGGGGGCAAAGGGACCAGGTATGGGAGTAAGGGCTAAGCGTCCAGGGTCAGCCGTTAGGGGCCACAGTTTTCAAGTCCGAAATTAATGGCGGGTGAGGGTGGGGTAGGATTCCCGTGGAAAATAGGATCTTTCCCAGGCCTGGTAGAGGGTGATCTGGACCTGATTGAGCTCTTCTAGGTTGGAGAATGAGCCCAGCCGGGTCTTTACTTCCGGAGAAACCAACCACAGCTCCCAGTCGTGGCCCTTTTTAATCTCGAATTTGCGAAGCGGTTTGGTGTCCATTGTCTTTGAATTCCTCTTGATGCTCTCATTATAGAAAATATTCAAGAGGGGGGAGATAATAATCCTGTAAGGTGGGAAGACAGGTACTTGGCCTTGTTTGCTCCTGTTTTCATTCCCCCTGGCTGCGCCAGGGCAGGGTGAGCTGCCCAAAACCCGCACTCAATTGAAAGAAAACCAGCAGCAGAAAATCCCCCGCCCGGGGGATTTTCTGCTGCTGATATGGAAAATGATCAGGTTTATGGTGCCGGAGGAGCACTTATTCCGGCAGGAAAGTCAGCTCCACGGTCATCCCCCAGCGCAGTTCCGGCCTGTTTTCATCCAGGTTGATGGTCACAGTGTAAATGATATCGCCAGCCTGGGTTTCGAAGGAATTCCCGACACTCTCCACTTTACCGAACAGCTGCAGTTCCGGCAGGGCGTCGGGGACAACTTCCACGGTCTGGCCGGGAGTGATCTTGACTACCTCGAGCTCGGTCAGATCGCTGGTTTCAACTTTAAATGCGCTCAAATCGGCCAGCAGGACCGCCTTGACGTCAGGACCAACAAACTGCCCGGTCTTGAGATAGATGTCAGTTACCGTGCCAGAGAAGGGGGCGGTTATGGTGTAGTCGTCAAGACTGGATCGGGCTGCCTTAACGCGGGCTTCGGCGGCGGTGATCCGGGATTCCAGGAGCGCTTTTTGATCGAGATCGAGGCCGTCCTGGTCCCACATTTCATACTCCCGCTGGGCTTCGGATTCGGCTGCCAGGGCTGCGTCCAGTGCAGCTCGAGGGCCATCGATCTCCCTTCTGGCTGCTTCCAGGTCGCGGAGGGCCTGGTTGTAGTCATCCTGGGCTTTTTCGAGGTCATCCTCTGCCGCCTGGCGGGAATAATTATCCTCGGCGACATCCTGGTATTTTTCCCACTCGTCCTGAGCGTTCTGGAGGTCATCCTTGCGGTCCTGGACTTCAACAAGGGCATCATCAATCCTGTCTTCCAGGTAATCGATGTCCAGGTCTTCCCAGGTCCGCTCGGCTTCCCCGCGCAGCTCCTGAGCGTCTTGATAGGCCTGCCAGGCGTTTGCCGCGGAAAGGTCTGCGGTGCGGGTGAAATCGTCATAGGCTTGCTGGGCACCCAGCAGCTCCAGTTCGGCTGCCCGCAGTGCCGCCCGGGCATTCTCGATGTCGGAGATCCTCATCAAAGCCTGACCCTTGGTGACCTGATCGCCTTCCTCGACCAGGATCTCAGCCACTCGACCCTGGGATGCGAAGTTGAGCCAGCTGCTTCGCAGGGGAACCAGGTGTCCTTCCGCAACCACATAGTCGAGGCTGACGCTCTCTTCCGGCTCCGGGGTAGGGGTTTCCTGGGAAGCGCAGGCTCCCAGCAGGAGAACCAGAATCAGACTCAGGAACAGGATGGTTTTTGTTTTATTAGTGTTCATATCAAATCCTTTTTGTAAGGCAGTTTATAACAGCCAGAGTTATTCATATGCCAGCACCTCGCGGATGGTCAGCCGGGCAGCGTTGTGAGCAGGTAAGATGCTGGCCAGTGAGGAGAGCACGACCACCAGGCCCAGCCAGATCAAATAGCCGAGGGGTGTGAAGATGACAGTGATGGGAGTGGCAAAGATCGCGTTGCTGACGATGGCGGAGAGCAAATAGGTGAAGGGAATGGCCAGGATCATAGACAGAACGAAGGAGAGCAGACCGATCAACAGGCCTTCCACGATCACCATGCGGAGGATCTCCAGATCCGTAGCGCCAATGGCTCGCATAATGCCAATTTCCCGGGTCCTTTCCAGCACGTTCATACTCATGGTTCCAGCCAGACCCATTGAGCCTACCGTGGCTGTCAGCAGGGCCATGATCAGCAGGAAAGTGATCAGGATGTCCAGGCTTTCCGCGGCGCTGTCCAGGGTGGACAGGCCGGGAGTGGCTTCCAGGACATGAAAACCCTGGGCTCGGAAATAGGCATCCAGGTCCTTGGCCATGGCATCCTGGGCAGCTCGATCATGATCCTGGATCACGATCCGGTAGGAGTAAGAGCGGTTGGCCAGGTTCTTTTCCCGGGAAATATATTCGTAAGGGGCGTAGCCAATCACCCCCTCCAGGCCGATGAACTTGAATACGCCAACAACTTCCCAGAGCTCTTCCTTCCCGTCGATCTTGAGGGGAATTGAATCGCCAGCCCGCAAATCGGGATAGTAGTCGTAAACCCCCTCACTGATGGCGAGTTTTTTCTTATCAGTGGGCCGCAGCCACCGGCCCTCGATCAGCATCGGAGAAACCAGGTCGCTTTCCGCGGGGGGGGCCAGCAGGGTGATGTTTTCAGCGGTGGAGCCATCAGGGAGCAATATCTCCGCGGTGGCATATGCCCACCCTTCCACGTGGATCACCCGGGGATCCTGGTAGGCATACTGTTCGATCTCTTCCAGGCGGTACGGCCTCTCGAAATCGAGGGTGACATCAGCCAGGAAATAATTGCCGATCTTCTGCACGTAATCATGGAGGGTGATTCTGACATTGAAAACCGAGATAAAGATTGCCCCACCCATGGTCAGCGTGAACAGGGTCAGCAGCAGGCGGCCCCGCTGGCGGAAAGTGTTGCGGAGAGAGATCAGCAGCTGGCGGGGGATGCGGATGCCCCGGTCAGCCAGAGCCCGGGTGGCTTTGACCTGGAAATGCTCGAAGCGATATCCTCCCTCCAGGGTTTCCTGATCTTCCCCACCAGAACTCTGGGTGCGAACCCCATCCAGGGCTTTCTGTACGGTGACCCGGGAACCACTGATCACGGGGATGAACCCGGATACCAGGGGGACGAGAAGGCCCACTGCCACCTGAATGACAAAGGACAGGGGCACAATCCGATATCCCAGCAGAGAAAAACCGATCTTGTCAGCGATATACTGAGCCAGGGCGTAGGCGCCCTGACCACCGGCCGGGATGGCGATCAGCAGGGCCAGAAGACCGAAAGCCAGCAGCAATACCAGATACATGCGGAAGATGATCTGATCCCGACCACCAATCAATTTCATGACCCCAATGTGGCGCAGATGCTGGTTGAGCAGGGCGCTGAGGGTGTTGGCAATTAACGAGCTGGACAGGAAAACGATCAGAACGCCCAGGGCCATCAAGATGCCCAGAACCGCGTTGATTGTAGATTCCAGGGGGTGCTGGTGGGTCTTGGAGATGAAGGTGCGTCCCACATTAAAGCCGTTCTTTTCGATTTTGTCCTTCAGGTCGGCCAGCATGGAGCGGATGTGCTCTTCATCGTCCTGCCCGCTGGCAACGGTGACGAACAGGCGGTTGAAGAGGTCAGGTTCGTCAAAGAATTTCAGCGAATCCATGGTGATATAGGCCAGGGGAGGAGAAAGGAAATCGATCGCACCTGTGGACGCATCCTGGACGATCCCGGCTACCTGAATTTCCTTGATCGTCCCATCCAGGAGCTGCAGCTCCAGGATCTGGCCGGGAGAGGCGTGGATATCTTCCAGTACATCACGCTCCAGCAGGATCTGTTCCTTGTGGGGTTCAGCGGCGCCAGAAATGGGTTTCAAGAGGTTGATGGCGTTCTCCTGGAAATCTTCCACAGCTACCACGTCCACCGAGGTCCACCGGGTTTCCCCCGGAGAGCGCAGGCTCAGTTTGAACACCCGGCGGGCTTCAGCGTCTTTCACTCCCTTAAAATGTCGGATTGTGTTCAGCAGGTCGTGATCAAAGTCATCCAGGCGGATTTCAATGTTGGAGGGATTATTAGCCGCGTAGCTGACGCCCATATCCTGGGAGATGATCACATAGGCGCCAGCGATCACCCCGATGGCGAATACGCCTACCGCGATGGAAAAGACCACCAGGATGGTGCGGGCCTTATTATCGATCAGATCTGAGAGCACTTTTCGCCAGCGTGGGCGCATTCTTTTCTCCTGTTACAACCCCTTATTTACGGAATAATCCCCGCCTGCGTCCCCTGCGGTCAGGCCTTTTTCTTTCTTCCAGGCGGGTCCTGACCATATCGGTCAGGGCTTTTTCCGTCAGGGGAGATTCTTTGATCAGCCACTGGAAATCCTCCCGGGAAAGAGCCAGCAGGTCAACCGGGCCTTCCAGGGAGGCCCGCACGCTGGCAATGGATCTCCCGCCCTGGAGCAGCTCCATCTCGCCAAACAGGTCGTTGCGCTCCAGAGTGGAGATGATCACCTCACCACTGCGGCGTTCTTTGAGGACGATATCCACCCGGCCGCTTTGGATCATGTACAGGTTGTCAACCGCTTTATTACGCTCCAGGATGGTTGCCCCCGGCTGGAAATGGAGGGGGACAACCCGGTGACCCAGCTCCATCATCACCGGGTGGGTGAGCAGAGGTAGGGACTGAGCGATGGTCTCGTTGACCAGCTCACCGTCAGAGATGAATACCGTCCGGGAGGCCCGTTCGGTCATGGAAGGGTCGTGAGTGACCATGACGATGGTTTTGCCCTTTCTGGAAAGCTCCTCAAAGAGATCGATGACCTGGCAGGCGGACTGGGAATCCAGGTTGCCGGTGGGTTCATCGGCAACCAGAATAGGGGCATCGTTAGCCAGGGCGCGAGCGATGGCTGCGCTCTGCTGCTGTCCCCTGGAAACTGCCTGGGGGAGCTGCTGCGCCTGGTCCTTCAATCCCACCAGGTCCAGCAGTTCCAGGGCTTTTTTAGGCCGCTGGTCGATCTCGTATTTGCCCACATAGTCCATGGGCAGCATGACGTTTTCCAGCAGGTTGAGCATGGGCAGAAGCTGGAAGAACTGGAAGACAATGCCCAGATTGCGGCCCCGCCACAGGGAGCGTTTGCTCTCGCTCATGGCGTAAAGATCCACCCCGTCCACCAGGACCTGACCGCTGGTGGGATGGTCGATGCCGGTGAGCATGTTTAGCAGGGTCGATTTCCCGCTGCCGGATTTGCCGATCACGGCTGTGAACTCACCCTCCTGCAGAGCGAGGTTTATGCCCTTCAGGGCGGTGAATTCACCGGCAGGGCTGATGAAAGTTTTAACCACATCCCGCATCTGGATGATCCCCTGAATCTGTTCCGCGGCGGGAACACTGATGGGCTGGATCACGGCTGCCCTCCCTCTCCGGTCAGCTGGCCGTCAGTTATGGTGACGTAGCGTGAAAAGAGGGGCAGTAATCCCTCGTCATGAGTGACCATCACGATGGTCCTGCCTTCGTCCACCAGGTGCTGGAAGATCTCAAAGACGTGGTCCGCAGTAACAGAATCCAGGCTGCCCGTGGGCTCATCGGCCACGATGAGGGGGGGGTCGTTGGCCAGTGCCCGGGCAATGGCTACCCGCTGCTGCTGTCCGCCTGAGATCTGGGAAGGGTATTTGTCAACATGGTCGGCCAGCTCGACCATCTTCAGCAGCTCTAGGGCCCGCTGCCTGCTCTTAACCGGCTGATAAAGCCCGCTCATGTCCATGGGCATCATCACGTTATGGATGAGGTTGAGCATGGGCAGCAGCTGAAAGGACTGGTAAACCACCCCCATGGTCCGCCCCCGCCAGAGAGTAAGCTCGTTTTCACTGAGCTGGCTGAGGCTGATGCTCTTCCCGTTGGTATGGGCCTGGACCTCGCCCGAGCTGAACCGGTCCACTCCGGTGATCATGTTCAGCAGGGTGGACTTTCCAGCTCCCGATTTTCCCACCACTCCCAGGAACTCTCCGGGATAGATGGCGAGGTCGATGCCCTGCAGAGCCGGAAAAGCGCCGGCTGTGGTGTGATAGTATTTGGTCACACTGTTGATCTCGATCAGGGGGGAAGTTGGGTCAGTCATCAGGTTCTGGGTTCCGGTTTTATCTATAGTTTCAGGTCTCTTCCGGGTTGGTTTTCGATCAGTCAGAGGACAATTTCTCCCCGGTCATCACCAGCCAGGTGGGTTTGATGATCAGATTGGAAAATATGTCGCCCATCTTCTGGGGGGAATGGCGCAGGTCGTTCTCCAGCCACCAGCGCATAAGTGAGAACACCGAGGAAATGAT
This sequence comes from Anaerolineales bacterium, assembly GCA_024763275.1. Taxonomy (GTDB): domain Bacteria; phylum Chloroflexota; class Anaerolineae; order Anaerolineales; family UBA11858; genus B10-G9. The sequence continues at coordinate 7,415 of JANTFT010000075.1, forward strand.
ATGGTCGGCAGCCAGGTCGGCGGGGATGTTCTTCCGGGGCAGGGCGGCCAGGTATATTTCAGTCTTCTGGCGGGCCCGGCTCATCACCGGATCAAGCACAAAGCGCAGGCTGTCATCCAGCAGCAGGAAACGGAAATTTTCCTGGTTGTCATGGACAAACTGGAAGAGCGTGTGCCCGACGCGGTGGAAAAAATCCAGCGGATCCTCCAACATCTCCCCCGGCAGGGGCAGATCCAGGATCTGGTAAAAATCATCCAGCCGATCCTGGGCGACGCTGACCAGCAGCTCATCCAGTCCGGTATAGTGACGGAAATAAGTCCGGTAGCCGACATCAGCCCGGCGGGTGACATCCTGGATGGTGATGTTCTTGTAGCCCTTTTCGAGGGCCTCGGCGATCAAAGCTTCGCCCAGCAGCTTCTGGGTCCTGCGGACCCGGCGGTCCTCTGTCATGGATGTGACACCTTTGTTGTAATATGGCACATGATAGGTCATAACTGTATCATAGCTGGGGCAGGACTGTCAAGTGAGGGGAATAATCAACAGCGGCCAATATCCATTATTCCAGTAATCAGAGCACGGCCCATACCCTGCCAGGATCCATTCCCGGGGTGATTGAGTTTGCCGGGCAGGCATGCTATCATCAAAGAGGATCATCACCTGAGTCTTTTCTATTAAGTGGCAGTCACCAATTCAGGAGGCCAGCATGTTAGAGAAAGTCTACGACCATATCCTCATGGAGTTAAAGCAGAACACCAAAACCGACACTATCTTCATCATTGTGGCTTTAGTGCTCAACTTCATTTCCATGGGGGTCAATTCCGGGGTGGCTTTAGATGATGGCCCGGCATCCACCTGGACTATGATCACCCTGATCGCCCTGGTGATTGTGGTCAATCTGGTGGTGATCTTTGGTCTGCTGAAGGGAAAGGACTCCCGCAGCAAGCTGATTAACGGTTTGCTGAATATGTACAAGGACCAGGGTGTGGACAATTATTACAATGCTTCCATCATCTCCAACTACAACACCCGCTACCTGCTGTTCATCCTGGCTGTGGTCTTTACCGGATTTACCGCCATTGCCATCCCGCTGATCCTCAAGTTCCTGGATTGAGTGAGGGAGCGCAGCGACCTCCCTCCGTCCCCCAGTCACCAGGTCACCCGTCCCCGGTTTTCCGTCCTCCGTCTTCCGTCGGGAGCGCAGCGACCTCCCCCCGTCCTCCGTCCCCCGTCTTCCGTCGGGAGCGAAGCGACCATTCCCGTCCCGGGGTTGCTGGATCCCGCCTGAGCCTCACCGGGGACGGTTCGGCGAGCATGGAGTCGGTTCGGTGAGCGGGCGGGAAGG
>JANTFT010000076.1 GCA_024763275.1 Anaerolineales bacterium
GCCTCTTTGACAAGAATATTGTTAAGGCCTGCCAAATGGTCCACGACTGCGGCGGATTGGTTTATGGTGACGGCGCCAATATGAATGCTCTGCTGGGTATCTACAAGCCTGCCCAGTTCGGCATAGACGTGATGCATTTCAACCTCCACAAGACGTTTTCCACCCCCCACGGGGGAGGAGGTCCCGGGTCAGGCCCCGTAGGTGTGATCAAGGAATTAGCGGATTTCCTGCCGGACCCGCATGTGGAAATGACTTTCCCTGGAGACGAGGACAAGCCGGCCTACTATGAGCTGGTTACCCCTAAAAAGACCATCGGCAGGGTCAAATCCTTCCACGGCCACTTTGGCATCATTGTCCGGGCTTTCACCTATATGATCTCTCTCGGGAAGAATGGTCTGCTGGACGCCTCCACTTCAGCCGTGCTCAATGCCAACTACCTCCAGTCCCGCGTCAAAGACGTATACCACATCCCCTATGAACGCCTGTGCATGCATGAGTTTGTGACCGAAGCCAAATGGGACGACGCTCCCGGTGTCAGGGCCCTGGATATTTCCAAGCGGCTGATAGATTTCGGTTTCCATCCCCCAACGAACTATTTCCCGCTGATCGTTCCAGAAGCCTTGATGATAGAACCGACTGAGACGGAGACCAAGGAAACCCTGGATGCTTTCAGCGATGCCCTGCTTCAGATCGCAGATGAAGCTAAGAACGATCCCGATCTGCTGCATAACGCCCCTACCAGAGCGCCTTTCGGGCGTTTGGATGAGGTCAAAGCAGCCAAGGAGCTGATCTTGAAAACCCAGCTCCCTGAGGATTACGGAAAATAAGCCGTTCCAGACCGAAAACCCATCGTGACTGAGCCCGGATCTGTAAGGTCCGGGCTTTTATTGTCTGCCCTTGAAATGATAAAATAACATCAATCTATATCACGAGGTCCTGATTGCTATGACCAGTAAGAAAGAATATCGATTCGTAGAGCCCAGAAAGAACGTTGAGGTCCACCTCTCCAACGGGGAAGTAATCTCCGGACCCCGCGGAGGCACTCTTGAGGAATTCCTGCAGCTCCTGGAAGAAAGAGGACTGCCGCCGATCGTCGGAGCGGTGGTCAACGGGAAATTGACCGAGCTCTCCATTCCCGTCACCATGGATGTGGAAGTCCAACCTGTCAACATGGAAGACGCGGACGGCATGCGTTTCTACCGGCGTTCCCTCACCTTTCTGCTGGAGTATGCCTTCCAGGACCTCTTTCCGAACGCCATCCTGACCGTTGACCATTCTGTCACCTCAGGGGGTTATTTCTGCCAGGTTTACCGGCGCTCCCCGCTTACGCCAGAAGAGCTCGAACTTCTTAAAGGCCGCATGCGCGAGCTGGTTGAACAAAACCTACCCTTTGAAAGGCACCAGGTATCACTCCAGGAGGGGATAGATTATTTCCAGAAGATGGGCTATACGGATAAGGTCCGCCTGCTCGCCCACCGGAAAAAAGACTATCTGACCCTCTACAAGCTGGGAGACCGGATGGACTACCATCACGGCTATATGGTTCCTTCCACGGGCTATTTGAAGTGGTTTGACCTGGTGATGATGGAAGATGGTTTCATCATCCGCTACCCCCGCAGGAACAACCCGGTCGCCCTGCAGCCAGTTCCCAAATACTCCACCCTGCTGAATGTTTTTAAGAGGTACGGCGGTTGGCTGCACCGTCTGGGAATCGACAGCGTTGGTGTCCTCGATGACGCCATTGAACAGAAGGATCACATCCGGAAGATCATCCTGGTCTCGGAAGCGCTCCACGAGCAGCGTATTGCAGAGCTGGCCGCCCAGATCGAAGACAAGGTTGAGGAGATCAACATCATCTTGATCGCGGGGCCGTCCTCCTCAGGAAAAACAACTTTCTCTAAACGCCTAACCATCCAGCTGCTGGCCCGGGGCATTTCACCCTTTCCTCTGGAAATGGATAAGTATTTCGTTGACAGGGATAAAACCCCCCGGGATGAAAAAGGCGAATTGGACTTCGAAGCCCTGGAAGCCCTCAACCGGGTTCGATTATCCAGTGATATCAAGAAGCTGATCGCCGGCGATGCTGTCCGTCTCCCGGATTATGATTTTCAATCCGGAACCAGTCAGGAAGGCGAGGTCGTCCAGCTGCGCCCCGGGCAGCTGATCATCGCCGAGGGCATTCACGGGCTGAATCCGGATCTGCTGCTGGATTTTCCCCAATCAAGTACCTTCCGCATCTATGTTTCTGCCCTGACCCAGCTGAACCTCGATCGACACAATCGGGTCTCAACAACGGACACCCGCCTGATCCGGCGTATTGTCCGCGACGCCCGGGAGAGGGGTTACTCAGCCCAGGAAACTATCGACCGCTGGGAATCTGTCCGACGGGGAGAAAAACGCTACATCTTTCCCTACCAGGATTATGCGGACGTGATGTTCAACTCTGCCCTGGTATATGAACTGGCAGCTTTGAAACCGCTGGTTGAACCCCTGCTGAGGCAGGTCCCGCACAGCTCTCAAGCCCAGATCGAAGCCAAACGCTTGCTGGCCTTCCTGGAGTGGTTCCTGCCGCTCGATATCAATATGATACCTGATAACTCCATCTTGCGGGAATTCATCGGCGACTCAAATCTGCAGGATTTCAATCTCTGGGAACAGTGATATCACCCGGACCGGAACACCAGCCAGAAATATTAAAGGCGTTCGGGAACCCGAACGCCTTTTGGCTTTTAGAAGTTAGGGAATCTACGCAAGATGGTCGCCGTATCAGGCAGGGCTACCCGCTCTCCATAGCTGAGATCGTCCAAGCCAACTCCCTTGCGCTTCTCCACGTCCTGATAAATGTATACCAGGGTGCCTTTCTTGGCAAAGCGTTTGTTCACATAAGCCTGACCCAGGAAATAGCCCTCGCTGTCCGTCGCGCAGCTGGTCACTTTCCCGATCACCCGGCCCTGCTCATCCATGATTGGATCACCATAGTGGGCTTTGCGGACGCGCTTCTCACTGAAGCGGAAGCGGGCAATCACATTTTCCCGTTCTTTTTCCTGAACCAGGTAGGCATCCCGTCCAATAAACCAGGGTTTGTTGACCTTCACGTAGGACCCAAAGCCAGCCCCCCCGACGCCAATGTTCAGCTCGCCTGCCAGCTCATGACCGTAAAGCGGCAAGCCGGCTTCCGTTCGCAGGGAATCCCGGGCGCCCAGGCCGCAGGGCCGCAGCCCAAAGGGCTTGCCAACTTCCAGCAATTTCTTGAATAAAGCCACCACCCTGGCAGGGTGTACAAAAAGCTCGTAAGCGAATTTTTCCCCGGTATACCCCGTACGGGAAACCACCAGATTGAAATCCCCATTGTCCACCTCGGTCAATTGGGCCCAGCGCAGGTGATTGATCTTGCGCTGGTCATCAACGTTGAATCCCAGGGCAAGCAGGATATCCCGGGATCGGGGACCCTGTAATGCCAGATCTACCCGCTGATCCTCACCTTCCAGAGGATTCTTGAGATTACGCAGGATCGTCCGGATACCATAGGCCCTGGCCCAGGGACGCCGGTTGTCCACTTTTACCGCCCCCTCTTTGACCTCATTGAGCCACTTCCAGATCTTGGCTTCGTTGGAAGCGTTCACCACTATCATATACTCCATCTCAGAGCGCCGGTAGATCAATGTATCATCCAGCACGTTAGCATCTGGATCGAGGAAATGGGCATAAGCGGATTCGCCCGGACCCAACGCTGAGATATCATTGCCAACCACGCTGTCCAGAAAAGCCATGGCATCAGGGCCTTCTGCCTGGAAAACACCCATATGGGTAACATCAAACAAGCCCGCTGCCTGGCGCACAGCGTTGTGCTCTTCCAGAACCGATTTGTAGCGCACAGGCATTTCCCAACCGGCGAATGGGACCATCCGCGCTCCCAGCTCCACATGCGTATCATACAAGGCGGTTCTTCGCAATTCTTCGCCAACGTCTTCTTCCCATTCAAAATCAGGCAGGGCTTTACCCTGCTCTTCCCTCATACCGAGGTAGAAAGGTTTGTTGACACCGTAGGTATCCCCTTCCAGCACGCTATCGTACACCCGATCAGATTCACGAACGATCACCGGCCCGGGGATCTTACGCAGCACATCCTCATCAACCCGCACATAGCCATCCGAGACTGCCCGCAGCCAGGTCAAGACCAATCCGGATTTCTTTGCCGGAACAGTCAGGTGAAAGCTCTGCAGATCATCACATGTCAGCATGGCGGGAACTTTCTCTTCCGGTGTGTACAGGAGAGTCGGCTGATTGGTACCGCACTCCATGACCTCAATGTCGCTGCTGACCAGGTAATCCAGAAATTCGCGTGACTTATCTCCGCTGATGATATAAGAAGAGGTAGTTTTAGTCTCTTCAGCTTCGTCGTCGAGATAGTAGAAGTGCGGGTAACCGTGGCTGGTAGGTTTGTAATCTATGCCCGCACTCTCGGCCAGATCGCGCACCTTCAGCTTGGCCTCTTCCAGGGTCTTGAAATCAACCTTGGCCCGCAGTCCCCTGCCCTGGTAATAAGGCTCACAGGAAAAGAGGATATCCGCAATGATATCCGCAACCTGGCGGGTCTCTTTTTCTTTGAATCCACGCTGGGAGATCCAGGGGGTTCCCATCCGCACACCTGAGGGATTACGGGCTGATTTGTCACCGGGAATGGTGTTGCGATTGGTAACGATCCCGGCCACATCCAGAATACGCGCCGCCAGGTCGCCGCTCAGCCAAGCCCCGTCCTTGCCCCGAACGGACTTGGTATCTATATTCGTCAGATGGGTGTTGGTTCCCCCGAAGGGGATGCGGAATCCACGTTCCTCCAGGCGATCATTCAGGACGCGGCAGTTTTTAACAATCTGCTTCATCAAAGCCGCGAACTCCTCGGTTTTGGCTATCTTAAATGCCAGCGCCATGGCCCCGAAAACGTTTACGTGCGGTCCGCCCTGTTCCCCAGGAAAGACTGCCCGGTCAATGGCCTGGATAACATCCAGATCGGTGCTCATCAGGATCGCTCCCCTGGGGCCGAGCAGGGTTTTGTGGGTTGTTGAGGAAATGATGTGAGCGTAACCTATTGGGGAAGGATATTCTCCGGCAACGATCAACCCCGCCACATGGGAGATATCCGCCAGCAGGTAAGCCCCAACCATGTCGGCGATCTCCCGGAAGCGCGCCCAATCTAGCTGCCATGAATATGAGGAAACGCCGGCGATGATCATCTTAGGGCGGTGCTGCTTGGCAAGCCTTTCGATTTCATCGTAGTCCAGCATCTCGGTCTCCGGATTCACAGAATAGGAGACAATATTGTAGAATTCGCCGGATCTGTTCACCCGGGAGCCATGGGACAGGTGCCCACCATGGAGCAGGTTCATGCCCATAACGGTATCGCCCAGATCGACCAGTCCGTGATAAACCGCGTTGTTGGCCGGTCCGCCGGAAAGAGGCTGAACGTTGACATAAATATCAAGGGCTGTCTTCCCGTTGCTGGCAAAGGCTGTCGCAGCCCGCTGGCAGGCAACCCCTTCCAGAATATCAGCGTATTCCACACCCTTATAATAGCGGTCATCGGAGTAACGCCTGTACTCCGTTAAAAGCTTGTCATAATCGAACAGCTCTTCTTCAGATAATCCCCCGGTAAGGTCAAAGGAATAACCTTCAGCATAGATATTATGGAATCCAGAACCCAATGCCCTCCGGATAGCTCTCGGTGTCATGCTCTCGCTGGGGATCAAAATCAGCCGGCGGTACTGCCTTTCTTCCTCGATCCGAATCAATTCATACAAATTCGGATCAAGATCCTTGATTTTTCCGCGCACTAAATAGTCTTTCATGATTCACTCCCAATAAAATATCATCCAGGTCCCGGGACGCTATTGAACCGAACAATTTCCTGACTAAGCCCCTATTATACAACAGCTTTCCGGGAGACAAACCGTATCAGCCCGTATCCCTTCCAGACCTGCTGCCGCAAAGGCTGATCAGCGATCCCGGGTTTCACCCTCCCGAATCATCATCCTTTCCCATTAGCTTCATAAACAGGTACCCGACCACAGAAACAGTAATGGTCAGCCAGGAAAGCAACCAGGTCGAGGAAGGCACTTCCATCCAGGAACGAGCCTTTTTAGGCACCTTCATTTTTGGCAGCAGGGCTTTCTCGATCATCGGTCCGCGCCTGGCTTCATCAATCACCTCCAGCAGATACTCCCTGACATCCCCAAGTGTAAAGAACTTGACCAGGCTGGTCAGCATGTCACTTTCCTCTTCGGAAACGGACAGCTTGATGGTGAGGATCTCCCGGTAGGCTTCTGTGGTGGCTGCCACCACATTTGACCAGTCCAGGTGAGCTACACGCTTACGGGCATTCTGGCACAGCTCAAGATACTCTTCTGGTGGGAGATTGCAGATCCGTTCGATCTGGGCGGCAAAGGCAGCTGGTTTCTGGTCTTTTGCCAGCCAGGCTCCCACATCCTCGTTGACAAGTTCATCAATGGTCTCATTGGATAACCCGATCACAGGCGTTCCTGAAGCCAGCGCCTCAATGACCACCAGGCTCTGTACCTCCATCGTCGAGGCAGAAGGAAATACATGAGCCTCTTCCAGATATCTTGGAATCTGGTCATGTTCTATCTGGCCAATGAATTCCACGTTGGTGAGATCGTGTTTCGCAATGTACTTGTCCAGCTTCGCCTTGTACTCAGGATTGAGAGGCTTGCCGATCAGACGCAGCGTGTAATTATCGGGCAGGGCATTGAGAACCTTCAGCAGGTAATATTGGTTTTTCCGTTCATTGAGAAAACCAATGAACAGCAGCACTTTAGGATCCCGGGTGATATCAGGGTACTGGCTTTTATCATAGTGAGAAAGAGCCCGGCCGTTGGGCACGATGAACACCGGCCCCGTATAACCAAACTCGCGAATGGAATCATAAGCGGATTGATTAAGTGCGATCAGCGCATCACAATTGTAGAAGAAATTCAGAAGCACTCTGTGAACCGCAAAGTTGCTGATGGAACTGCGCACAAGCGGTCCGGGGATATTCAGTGTGTCACTTGTACCGAAATCCACTGCCTTGGAGGGGAGAACGTGAGAAGTATGCACAAAGGGAACCGAGTTCATACGGGCCCAGATCTGGGCGATCAGACCCATCAGGGCTGGTTCATGAGCATGGACAATGTCGGGTTGAAAGCTGTCCAGGAATTCAAACAGCTGTTTTACAGTCCTGGCGGACAGATCTGGCATTTGAAACTCAGTAGCGCCAGCGCTGCGGATGCCATAGACAGACAATCCGCCCTCCCCGTCGGACAATCCTGTATTATCAGCCGGACAGATGATTACCACTTCATGCTGCAGGGCAAACTGGCGGGCCAGCTCATGAGCCACCCTCCCTGCGCCTCCCCCCATTCCTGCGCGAAAGATAGACGTAAAGACAATCCTCATTGTTGAATCCCTCTGAAATTAAATTCCTCAAAGACCATTGCGAATTCTTTGACAAGATCCTGGGGATTGATGCCCATGTCTGCCAGTGAGTAATGATGTCTGCTCTTATGGTTCCTGGCTCGTTCCGCCTCGACGGTAAGAAAATCCTCAAACCCCGGGGACAGGGGGAGTTCCAGCTGGCGGTAGACCCGGGAAATCTCGCCTTTGGTATCCGCTACCAGGTCGTCAAGTTGGATGATCGCCGCCTGGTTTTCAGGAAGCTGCCTCAGTTTTTTCAACGGGTATTCATACCAGTGCCGGGAGCAGCGGATGATAAAATCCCGACAGCTGTATTTCTCCAGGGGAGAACCCAGCAGCTGCCATTCCCGATCTTTGAGACTGATATGGGACGGGACGGCATCCAGTGGGTTACGGACCATGTAGATGAACTTGGCATTCGGGAACCTTTCCAGCAGAGTGTCAATAGCAGGCGAAAAATCTGGATTCTTGGAGAGATAATATTTGCTG
>JANTFT010000077.1 GCA_024763275.1 Anaerolineales bacterium
AGTACAGGCCGGTGGCGTCATGGAAGGCATCAGCGATGGCGTCGCCGCTAGAGATCATGAAGTCAGTGTCCACGGAGGGGACAAAGAGCACCTGGATGGGGTTGGCCTCAGAGCCCAACTCGGGTTCTGGGGTTGGTTCTTCTTCGACCACTGCTTCAGTAGGCTCTTCAACGACGACTTTCTCTTCGGTTGGTGTGGGAGTTTCTTTTGGAGCACCGCAGGCACTCAGGATCAAAGCGCTGACGATCATAAGCGACAGCAGGACTAAAAAGAATCTTTTGGATTTCATTCTTCTATCTCCTTATCAGTTGAGTAGTAGACAAGACTATTTGAGAAAACATGAAAAATTTTGAGTACGATCACCTCCTTAGCGTTGATCAGAGTGGAACCAATTTGCAGAAAAACCACATAAGATGAATAGCTGCATAATTACCGGGTTTATTGATTTTTATCAGGGCCGATTACAGCTGGCCAAGCCGGGGGTGAGAATGTAAGCTTTATGATACTCATAATTATTGATTCTAACAAGGATATAATACCTGAAATTATGATTATTTTAAGACCGGAAAGGATTATTTCGGAAAAGAGCCCCAAACTCTGTGTGGGCTTTACCGAGGAGTCAATAGTACTATATGAAATCATCTGCTGACAAAAATTACCAGAAAGCCCTGGATTATATTTACAGCTTTGTGGATTTTAGCCGGACTCACCAGGAAAATCTCAGTCCTGATAACTTCGATTTATCCCGCATGGTCCGTTTTATGGATGCTTTAAGGCGTCCCCAGGAGGCCTTTCCATCCATCCACGTGGCTGGCAGTAAAGGTAAGGGGTCTGTCAGCGCTCTGTGCGCCTCGGCTTTGCAGCAGGCTGGCTACAAAGTGGGCTTGTATACCTCTCCCCATCTGAAGGATTTTGAGGAACGCATCCAGGTGGACGGTGCCCCAATGGACCGCTCCATCCTGGTCGATTATGTTGAGGAAATTAAGCCGGCAGTGGTCCAAATCCCTGGATTGACCACCTTTGAGATCATGACCGGGCTGGGATTCTTGTATTTCGCCCGCCAGGAGGTGGATATAGCGGTCGTGGAAGTGGGGCTGGGCGGCCGCCTGGACGCGACCAATGTGATCACTCCTCAGGTTGCGGTCATCACCTCTCTATACCTTGACCATGTCTCGATTCTGGGTGATACCCTGGATCAAATAGCCCGGGAAAAAGGGGGCATCATCAAACCTGGCATCCCGGTGGTGTGCGCTCCCCAGGAGGACTCAGCCCTGGAAGTCATCCGGGAAATCGCCCACGACAAGAAAGCCCCGCTGACCGTGATTGGAGTGGATTACAAGTATCAGTTCCTGTCTAAATCGCTGGATGGACAGGAGTTCCTGGCAATCGAAGGAGACCATCAAACCCGCCTGGAAATACCTCTATTGGGTGATTATCAGGTGGTCAATGCCCTGGTAGCCTATGCCGCCCTGCAGGCACTCCGCGAAAAGGGATTTCCCCTGAAAGAACAGGAGATCCAGCAGGGTTTTAAGAATACCAGTTGGCCAGCGCGTTTTGAGGTGCTCAGACGCCAACCCCCTCTGATCGTGGATTCGGCCCACAACCCGGCTTCGATCAGGAAACTGCGGGAAACGGTCGATGAATTCTTTCCAGAGCTGCCCCTGATCCTGGTATTTGGGATCTCCGAAGACAAACAGCTTGATGGAATGCTGGCTGAGATTTTACCCAGGACGTCTGTATTGATCGCTACCCGGGCGGATCACCCCCGAGCTATGGATCCCGTAGAACTGGCCCGCAGAGCGGCTGACTGCAGCTGTGAGGTAGTTGTGGAGCCCAGGGTAAGTGACGCCCTGCAAAGGGCTCTTGAGCTGGTGGGGGACCAGGAGCTGGTGCTGGTCACCGGCAGCATCTTTGTAGCAGCCAGCGCTAGAATAGCCTGGTTGGGTGAGGACTAGGGGCAGGCGTTCTGTAGGTGGTCTTCGAAGGTTTCGGAGAATAAATGCTTCCCGGATCCATCGCAGGCCGCTCTGAAAAACAGGTACCCTGTATCCGCAGGTTGGGCAACCGCCAGCAGGGCTTCCAGCCCTGGATTGCAGATCGGCCCCGGTGGGAGGCCAGGATTTTCGTAGGTGTTGTAAGAGGAAGGCAGTTTTAGGTCTTCCAGAGTCAGGGGGTTTGTCCACCAGGTGCCCTGCTGCTGGTTGTACCCCAGAGCGTACTGGATGGTTGGATCCGCCGCCAGATTCATATTTGCCCCTAAACGGTTCAAGAACACAGAAGCGATCTGGGGCATCTCTTCAGTGACAACTGTTTCTCGCTCCACGATCGAGGCCAGGATGACCCCCTGGTGGAGCGACAGCCCCTGGCTCTGGATCTGGGCTTCCAGCTCAGGTGTGATCTGGGAGAGGAAGCGCTGATAAAACAAATCCACCAGCTCTTCAGGGGTGATTTCCCTGTCAACTTGATATGTGCCAGGGAACAGATAACCTTCTTTATTGGTTGTCCGAACAACCTCAAGGAAGCTATCTGGGCTGACCTCCAGCCCAATTCCAGGCAGCGTTTCAGCGATCTCTTCAGCCCGCCAACCAGACAGAATGGACACTGTGGTCTGGCCTGGAGCGGGATTCTCAAGAGTCCTGGCGATTTCCATCTCAGACATTTCTCCACTGATGGTATAAACTCCAGCTTGAATGCGCCTGTCAATCCCGGAATAGATCAGGTAAGCCCGGAAGGGAACCGGGTCCCGGACCAAATTCAGCTCCACCAACCTTTTCAGGATCACATCCAGAGAATCTCCCGGGGAGATCGGCACTCTGATATTATCCTCCCCGGAGCTGCCCGGGGTGTGCAGCTCTTCCCCGGAGAGCAGCAGAGTAAAGGACTGCTGGTAGAGCTTTAAATGTGAAAGCGCTGGGTCAGGGGGGCCGTAGAGCTCAGCAACTCTGGCCGGGATGGTAGCGACGATCCCGGCCAGCAAGCACAGCGCGATCAGGAATGCTCCCATGATGCTCAAGACCAATATGCTCCTCCCCCATTTGCTTTTTTTCGCATTCATGTGTTTCTCCCCCCATCCTGGAGCTCCAGAAAGTTTTGAAGGATGATGGCAGCTGCCAGATCGTCAAGATGACCAGCTCGCTTTGCTCTGGTAACATTCATTTTTCGGCGGGTTTCCCGGGCTTCACTGGTAGAGCCGTATTCGTCCACCAGCAGTACCGGTATAGATCCCAGGTCGTTAAGCAGACTGGCTAGCTTGCTGGAGCCTACTGCCTGAAGGCTCAGGCTGCCGTCCCAATGCAGCGGTTGGCCGATAATGATCAGGGTTGCTCCCTGTTCTTTGGCAACCCGGAGGATCTCCCGGGCGTCTTCATCGAGGGACTGATGCCGAATGACCTCCAGCGGAGATGCTATAGTGCGAGTGGGATCGCTGACTGCCAGCCCAAGCCGCTTTTCTCCAGGGTCAACTGCCAGGATCCGGCCGGGTTCATTGACCATTCTCAGAGCCTCCCTGAAAGATTTGGATGCGGAAAGGCAGGATGGGAACATTGGGCCACCAGGAGGGCTGGAGGATGATCTCCGGCGCTTTTTCAAGCCCCAGACGTTCCTGGAGGATCAGCCCTGCTTCCCCGATGTTTTTCCCGGCGATCCACGGGATAATGTCCTGATCGTCGATTGCCCGGGAATCCTCCCAGGTGATCTCTATCTGCCAGCTGTAATTTTGTCCCTGGTCTTCCACGGGCTCGGACAGGTTTTTTAAGGTGATGCTCTCCAAATGGGGTAAATAGCTGCCACCCTGGTACTGGGCCAGCACCAGCTCTTTGGCGAGCGCTTCGAGATCCTGGACAGCTGCGAAGTAGACCCGGTACTCAATGGTCCTCTCCAGCCAGAGAGTATCACCAGGGTAGTTTTCCTCTGGTGTGTAATTCTCTGTGAGGATTTCAAAGTCATCCCAATCCCTTGAAAGCAAAATATCATCAGGATCTAGAGTGAGCTCAACTTGTTTGCGGGCTTTTTCCTTGAGAAGCAAATTCAGCTCTCGGCTCAACAATTGCCGGTCGCCTTCATCCGGGGCGGGAATCAGAATGTCGGTTCCTCCTGAGGTGGGTTTAGGATTCGTGACCGAAAGCTCAGCTCCCTCTGCGAGGTTGATCTCCCGAATGCGACCTTCAGCGACGTTTCCGACCGCACCGGGATAAAGCGCCTCGATCTGCACCTGGGTCTGTTCCTCCGCTCCCGGGGCGGTTTTGGCGCTCTCGAGGGTTTGAAAGAGGACCGGATCATCTCCGCCGGTGCTGAGCACGGTGTTTTCCGGGATAGAGATGGATTCTTCTCCTAAATTGGTGAAGACGACCCTGCCCCGGGAATATTGGGATGGGATCGAGATCGTACCTGTAGTTAACCTGGAAAGCTGGTCGCTGACCACGATATCCAGGGCTCTGCCGGGCACAATCCCGGAAATGCCGATCTGTCCCTCGCCGATCTGCGCCTGGAAGGGAACAACCAATCTTCTACCCCTCAATTCAGGCTGGATGATAATCTTCGCGCTGGGAAGCAGAGTGGCGGCGATTGCCAGAACAGCTACTACACCCAGAGTGAAGATGGGAATCCGGGCCCAGATGGGGAGCTTTTTCCTGATCGGAGGATGCTCGCGATGGAGGTTCTCGGGAGGGGGATGTTCGGTTTTATAGCGCTGCAGATCCTGGCGTTGAAATTCCCGGTAGGATTTACCCCAGGGTTGGAGCTGGGCTTCCTTGCGGGATTGGAATACCGGGATGCCCGCTTTCCCGGCCTGGTAAATGACCTCCGGGTCCTTGGATAGCAATGCCAGCTGGCTCCCCTGCGAGGAGCAGTATCTTTCCAGCAGGATGAGATCAAGGCGGCTTCTGAGAACTTTCCCTCTTTCGGGCCATATCAGCAGCACCCTGGGAGTTTGAGACCAATCCATTTTATCTCGCACCGAGAGGGTGTCATCATGAACCTCAAGCTGAATGATCTGGGTCTTCACGGAAGTTATTATACCCAAGATACAGGAACCGGATTCCCGGCTGGAATCCGGTTCCTGAAGCCCTTGAGATAGGGTGCTTATCCACTGAGTTGATTTTCTATCCAGGAAGGGACGCTGGCCAGTGCGCTGGCTAGTTTTTCTGGATGTTTTCCTCCCGCCTCAGCCAGACCGGGACGGCCTCCACCACCCCCTCCGACCTGTCTGGCCACATGCTGGATCAGATCGCCTGCCTGAATGCCACGTTTGATCAGGTCCTCGGTAACGGCTGCTACCAGCCGGGGAGCCCCCTCGATCACTGTTGCCAGTACCACGACTCCCCGCTCCGGAACCTGCTGCCGGAAGCGGTCTGCCACCATTCTGAGTGTCTCCAGATCCGCGTCCTCAAGGATGCTGGTGAGGTAATTTACCCCGGCGACCTGGTCCAGGTCTGTCAAGGCGGTTTCCAGCTCGATGAGTGCCAGTTTCTGGACCAATTTATCGCGTTTCCTTTCAGCTTTTTTGGTCTGTTCCAGCAGGGCATTTACCTGGGATGCCAGCTGGTCCGGGCTGGTGGATAAATGCGCAGCGGCTTGTTTGAGCTCCTGAAAGCGGGTTTGAACAAGTTTGTAAGCAGCCCGGCCGGTGAGGGCTTCAATGCGCCGGATACCGGCGGCGGCGCTGCCTTCGCTGGTGATCAGGAACAGCGCCACATCACCGCTGCGCTCGCAATGAGTGCCTCCGCAGAGTTCATATGAAAAATCGCCCATCTTGATGGTCCGAACCACATCGCCGTATTTTTCTCCAAACAGTGCCCGGGCTCCTTCATCGATGGCATCCTGAAGCGGTTTCTGGGTGATGGTGAGGGGGTGGTCTTCCAGGATACGGCGGTTGACTTCCTCCTCAATGGCCCGGAGTTCCTCTTCAGTGAGAGCCTGATTGTGGGTGAAATCGAAACGCAGGTGGTCTGGAGCAACCAGGGAACCTGCCTGACGAGCATGCTCCCCGAGCACCTTGTCCAGGGCGGCGTGCAGCAAATGCGTCGCAGTGTGATTGCGCATGATATCCTTGCGGCGCTGTTGGTCTACAGCTGCTTCTGCCGGATCACCAACCCGGGGAGTTCCCTTCCTGACAATGCCCTTATGAACGATCATACCGGCGGCAGGCTGGTAGACATCTACAACCTCAATTATCCAGCCATCACCGCTGATGGTTCCAGTATCAGATACCTGGCCTCCTGACTCCATGTAGAAAACCGTCTTTGGCAGAACGATCTGGACAAAATCATTCTCCTGTGCGGAATTCACGCTTGCCCCATCTTTGATCAGCGCCAGAACGTTTCCCGTGACGGCCAATTCCTGATAGGGGTCGTACTCCACACCCCCAGAATCCAGCTGGCCTGCCTCCTGGAGCTTCCTGAGCAGTTCCTGGTAGAGCTCCACTTCCTTCCCGCCCAGATCGCCCATCGCCTGTCCAGCGCCAGAATTAAGGCGATGGGCTTCCATAGCACGCTGGAAGCCTTCTTCGTCCACTTCCAAACCGCGCTCTCTGGCTATGTCGCGGGTGATCTCCAGCGGCATACCAAAAGTGGTGTAAAGATTGGCCGCGATCTCGCCGGACAACTCCTCTCCTGGCTTGAGGTCATCCAGTAAATCCTCCAGGTGGAGGGTGGCATTTTCCAGGGTGTGCTGGAATTGCTCTTCTTCCCTGGTGATGGTGTCAAGGATGATCTTACGGCTCTTCTGGAGCTCAGGATAAGCGGTCTGGTAATTATCGATGACCACTGCGGCTATTTCGGCCAGGAAGGGCTGGTCCAGGCCCAGGTGCCCTCCGAACCGGTAGGCTCTGCGGATGATCATCCGGCAGACGTAATTACGGCCCAGATTGCCCGGAACCACCCCGTCAGCGATCAAAAAAGCGGCTGCCCGGGCGTGGTCGGCGATCACCCGGTAGGGGGTGAAGTTGTCATCTCTTTCCAGGTCTGTTTGGCCGGTCAGCTGTTGGACGGCTTCTATAAGGGGGAAGAATAAATCTGTCCGGTAATTGGAATCCTTTTTTTGAAGGATAGCGACAACCCGGTCCAGACCCAGGCCGGTGTCCACATGCTGGCTGGGCAGGGGGTCAAGCTTGTTCGGCCCCTTCCTGTTGTACTGGATAAAGACCAGGTTCCAGATCTCGGTGAAGCGGTCGGTATCCAGAGTTGCTTTATCAGTGACCGGGCCGTCTTCTGGCCGGAGGTCATAATGGATCTCAGAGCTGGGACCGCAGGGTCCGGTGTCGCCCATTTCCCAGAAATTATCCTTTCTGCCCATGTAGAAGAGCCGATCCGTGGAAAAGCCCTTCTGCTGCGACCAGTATTTTGCAGATTCCTTGTCTGTGGGTATCTGTCCCTGGTCGTCCTCAAAAACAGTAGCATAGAGGCGCTCTCCAGGGAGTTTCCAGACCTCGGTCAGCAGCTCCCAGGCGAAAGCAATGGCTTCCTTCTTGTAGTAGTCCCCGAAAGACCAGTTGCCCATCATCTCAAAAAAGGTATGGTGAGTATCATCCTGGCCGACATCTTCCAGATCGTTATGTTTCCCGGCCACCCGCATGCATTTTTGGGAGTTGGTAGCCCGCGTGTAATCCCGCTGATCGGTTCCTAGAAAAACATCTTTGAATTGCACCATACCCGCGTTGGTGAACAAAAGTGTGGAATCCCCGCCTGGGACCAGGGAGGAAGAGCGGACAAATTTATGGCCTTTGCTGATAAAAAAATCAATGTAGGACTGGCGAATTTCATTTCCGGTCATGGTGTTGGTTTTCATTCTTGTTCCTTATGAATTCTCTTTCCTGAAAACAAAAATAACCCGGACAGATTTGGTCCGGGCA
>JANTFT010000078.1 GCA_024763275.1 Anaerolineales bacterium
GCTCTGAAAAACAGCCCGGCGCAGGATGATTATCGGCGGCTGCGCAGCCGCATACGGCAGCCGCCTGGAAAGCAACAGCAGGCAGACGCAGGGGTTGGATGATTTTTCTCAGGCAGCTAGCATTCATCCCAGGTATTATACAGGATAGTTCCTGAGTGGGCTAGTCTCCGCGGAGAGGGAAAGAGACTGAGGAAAAGTCTTGAAGATTTCATCCAGAAGCTCTCGAAGCACTGGAAATCCACTCAGATATGGTAGAATTTGTACGGTTTATTCATACATGGACTGTTCTGGAATGTTTCCAGGATGCCTGCTGATTAGAAATAGACCGCGGAATTGGAGGATGAATAAAGTAATGGGCAACTTGAGACGAATCGTGCTGGATGTTCTGAAGCCTCTTGAACCTAACATCGTTGATCTGGTTCAGAAAATCTCCACCCTGGATGGCGTGGAAGGGGTGAACATCACTATTTACGAGATTGACCATCATGTTGAGAATGCCAAGATCACGGTAGAGGGGGAACAGCTTTCTTACAGGGAGCTGCACGACCTGATCGTCGAAACAGGTGGAGCCGTCCATTCTATTGACGAAGTAGCTGCAGGAAAACGGACCGTTGAAGAAGTGGTAACCCATCAAGACTGAGAATGAAAAATAACCATCATAAACGGTTCTCTCTGCCTGAATTCCTGGAAGAAATCCAAAATTACAACCAGATAATAGGTATAGCAGAAATTGCCCGGCGGTATTTTGCCATGAATGCCTTTGATGGCGTGTTAACCACCATCGGCGTGCTGGCAGGTAACTATCTGGCAGGAGTCCGGGATTTATCGATTCCAATCCAGACTGGCATTGCCACATCGATTGCCATGGGCATATCTGGCTTGTGGGGAGCCTACCTGACTGAAACAGCGGAACGGCGCCGGGAATTATCCGAGCTGGAAAAGATTTCCCTGATCGATCAGAGCGATACCTCCATCGGCCGGGCGTCCCGTTTTGCGGTGATTGTGGTTTCATTTGTTGACGGCTTCGCACCGGCCCTGGCCGCCCTCATTGTTTTAGTCCCACTTTTCCTGGGTCCCATGATCGCTAATCCCCTGTTAAGCTACGCCCTGGCGGGCGGAATAGCTTTGGTTGGGCTGTTCGGATTGGGTATTTTCCTGGGGATTGTTTCCGAGGAGAAGAATCTGTTTGGCTATGGAATCAAGACGCTCCTGGCGGGGCTGTTAGCTATTGCCATTAACTTCCTGCTGGGCGCCCATTAACCCAAAGCTCCCTGGATGGGGCAATGCCCATGAAGCGCTTTCTATATTTCACCGTTTTCGTATCCGGGATGACCACGCTGGGCATCGAATTCGCTGCCTCGCGCTTGCTGGGCAGCGTCTTTGGTACCAGCAATCTGGTCTGGGCGGCCATTATCGGGCTGATCTTGATCTACCTGACGGTAGGATACACTCTGGGCGGTAGATTAGCAGACAAATACCCCTCCCAGAAAACATTTTACAGCTTGCTGCTGTGGGGCGCCTTCAGCGCAGGGATTGTCCCTTTTGTTGCCCGTCCGGTCCTGTATGCCGCTGCCAATGCGTTTGACCAGCTGCAGATCGGTGTGCTTCTGGGAGCGTTCAGTGCGGTGCTGGTACTGCTGGTGGTCCCTGTCACTTTGCTGGGTACTATCTCCCCCTTTGCGATTCGCCTGGTGATCACCGACGCCAGCCAGGCCGGAAAAACAGCCGGAAAAGTCTATGCGATCTCTACCCTGGGCTCATTTCTGGGAACTTTCACCCCGGATCTATTGCTGATCCCCTGGCTGGGTACACGCTGGACTTTCGTGGTCTTTTCTGTGACCCTCAGCTGTGTGGGATTGGTTGGTCTTTATCTTTCCAGCGGCTGGAAAACAGCCCTGAAATGGATCTGGATGCCCCTGCTTGTGCTGGGTATGGGTGCCCTGTGGGGACCGGGACCTATTAAACAGCATCCTAACCAGATCTACGAGAAAGAATCCTCTTATAACTATATTCAGGTGCTGGATCAGGATGGTTACATCCTGCTGCGGCTGAATGAAGGGCAGGGGATCCACTCGATCTACCACCCCCAGCAGATGGCCTATTGGGGAACCTGGATGCAGGTGCTGCCAGCCCCTTTCTTTAATGAACCCCCTTACCTCACGGGGGATGTGAAGAACATGGCTATCATCGGCCTGGCAGCCGGGACCTCTGCCCGCCAGGCAAGCTCGGCGTTTGGACCGATCCCGATTGATGGGTATGAGATCGACCGGGAGATCATCAAGGTGGGCCAGACCTATTTCGGGATGAACCAACCCAATCTGCATCCCATCCCTGAAGACGGTAGATGGGGTCTGGCACACAGTGCTGAGAGATATTCCCTGATCAGCATTGACGCTTATCGTCCCCCTTATATACCCTGGCATTTGACTACCGTGGAGTTCTTCCAGGAGGTTTACAACCATCTGGAAGAGAATGGCGCGCTGGCCTTGAACGTCGGTCGTGTTCCTGAAGATGAACAATTGCTGTCAGGATTAACTGCGACCATTCAGCAAGTCTTTCCTGCGGTTTATGTGATCGATGTCCCGGGCACCTTCAATTCGATCATCTACGCTACGGTCCTGCCCACCAGCTGGGAAAATCTGGAGTCCAATCTGGTCTATCTGCTACAGGAGAGGGACACGGACCCCACTCTGATCCAGGCAATTCAGATCGCTCTGGAAAACAGGCGGCCAGTGCCTGAGGGGGGGAGGGTATTCACTGATGACAAAGCACCTATAGAACAGATCACCAACCGTATGGTATTGAGAAGTGTTTTTACTGATCCTCAGCTGATAGGAGCTGCTCCATGAAGAATGCGTTCACCAAAGGATTGAGTGGGTTGGTCAGCCTGACAGTTCCGGTGGTTTTAAGTGTGCTTTCAGTCCTGATCCTTGTCAGTCCGGTATTTGTGAATATCGAGTACAGGCGGCCGGGCTTTCCGGGTGACCGCTATGGATTCAGCACTGCCGAACGGCTGCAGTATGGGAATTTGACAAGAAGCTATCTGGTCACGAAACAGTCCCTTGATACCTTAAGAGAGCTGAAATTCGATTCTGGGGAACCGCTCTACCAGGAACGGGAATTGTCCCATCTCGAAGACGTCAAGGTCGTCCTCCAGGGAGTGCTGAAGGTCTGGGCTGGAGCGGTTTTTTTGCTGGTCCTGAGCGGAATTTACAGCCGGTTTGGTGGCTGGCAGGATCAGTACTGGGAAGCTGTTTTCAGAGGTGGCAGGCTGACAGCGCTCCTGGTGGTGGCGATCCTGGTCCTGACAGTTGTCAGTTTCCGGGCCCTATTCACGAATTTTCACCTGATCTTCTTCGAAGGGGACAGCTGGTTGTTTCTCTATTCTGATACGCTGATCCGCCTGTTCCCGATGAGATTCTGGCAGGATGCCTTCCTGGTATTTGGCTTCCTGACCCTGGCTGGAGGTGTCCTGCTGGGGTGGGTCGTACCTTCCAGACGAAAATGAGGGGAGCATAGCAGGAGAAAAAAAAGAAGGCAGTCAATTTGACTGCCTTCTGTAGGTTTAATTCTCAAGCGCCGAATTTTTGCAGCCGGCGGGCGTGAGCCAGAGCCAGCGACATGGTTTCAACTGCCGGGAAGGTTCCCAGTCCTCCCCGGGCACATTTCCGCTCTGAGAAAGACGTTTCCAGATCCGTGCGGTGGGTTTCTGGAGCCCAGAGCAGGAAAGGGACCGGATGCCAGGAATGGGACCTCAAATGTGCCGGAGTCGAGTGGTCTCCGGTGATGATCAGCACATCAGGCTTCAGGTCCAGCAGGATAGGAAGGGCTCGGTCCACCTCTTCGATCACTCCAGCTTTGGCTTTTAGATTGCCATCCTCTCCGTAGCTATCGGTTTTCTTGATATGGATGAAGAAGAAATCATGCTCCTGCCATTCCTTGCGAGCGGTTTCAAATTCACCCGTGGCACCCGGACCGACCAGGTCCAGAACTTCCATCCCAACCAGCTTGGATACACCTTTATACATCGGGTATTCGGCGATGCAGGCCGCGTCCAACTGGTAGGCATCCTCGAAAGATGGCAGTCCGGGGTCGCTGGCAAAACCTCGCAGTAAAAAGCCGTTGGCAACTGGCTGGTCTGCCAGGGCGAGAGTGGCTTTTTCTATCCATTCCCTCATTAAGGCGGCGGCCTTCTCAGCTCCAGGCTGCTGAGCCTGGACTTCCAGGGGAGGTACTCCCACCTCTTGGGGATCGGTATCGTTAAGGTCTGGCTGGAGGCCTTGCCCGCGCATTACGATCACGAAACGGTATTCCTTCACCTGGCGGACATTTACTTCCACTCCGGGGATTTGAACTTTGTCCAGCAGCTCAATCACCGGAGCTGCGTCTTCCTGAGAGATCCTGCCGGCCCGCCGATCGCTGATCTTACCGTCCTTGTCAAGGGTGCACAGATTTCCCCGGGCAGCGATGTCTCCCGGGCTGACGGGAAGATTGATACCGGCTGCTGACAGGGCACCTCTGCCGATAACATATTCCAGGGGCTCATAACCGAACAGCGCCAGGTGAGCGGGTCCTGAACCAGGGGTGATTCCATAGCGGATGGGGATGGTTTGGCCGAGAGTGCCTTCTCTGGCCAGGCGGTCCATCTGGGGTGTGCTGGCCAGCTCTAAAGCGGTTTTTTCTTCCGGGGTGGTGGCGATATCCCCCAGACCATCCATGACCAGCAGGACGATCTTGGACTCGTTCTTTTCCAGAAGTGGTTGCAGATAAGGGTAAGGCATGATTCCTCCTACATGAAAACATCTCCCCGCAAACTGGCAGCAGGGAGACGTTTTGATAGTTATTTGTCAGGGTTTTAACGGATAACCTGCTCTGTTTCTTTATCAAACACATGCATGTTTTCCATGTTGAATGACATGGTGACCTGATCTCCCATTTTGTAGCTTGTCCGCGGGTCAACCCTGGCAACGTACTCGCTCTCACCGCTTTTAAGGAACAGGAAGATCTCGTTGCCCATCAGCTCGGTCAGGTCCACGTTTGCTTCCACATTCTGGGCTATGATCCGGGGGGGCGCAAAGTTGGGATCGTGGATGTCTTCCGGACGCAGCCCAAAGACCACCGGCTTGCCAAGATGGTCCTTGAGGGCAGGCCGCCTGTCTTCGGGAACTTTCACGGCGAAGGCGTCCGTTTTGATCAGAATGTCCTCGTCTTCCTGGACAAGTTCGGCGTTGAAGAAATTCATGGCCGGGGACCCGATAAAACCGGCCACGAAAAGGTTGTTAGGTCTGTCATACAGGTTCTGCGGTGTGTCAACCTGCATGAGCACTCCGAAATTCATCACCGCGATGCGATCAGCCATGGTCATGGCTTCTACCTGGTCGTGGGTGACGTAGATGAAAGTGGTTTTCAGGCGTTTGTGAAGCTTGGTGATCTCTGCCCGGGTTTGCACGCGCAGCTTGGCATCCAGGTTGGAAAGGGGTTCATCCAGCAGGAATACCTGAGGGTCGCGCACGATGGCCCGGCCCAAAGCAACCCGCTGGCGCTGACCGCCGGAGAGCTGGCGGGGCTTTCTGTCCAGCAGACTGGTGATCCCCAGGATTTCAGCAGCGGTTTTTACCCGTTCGTCAATCTGGTCTTTGGGATAATTCCGCAGTTTTAATCCAAAAGCCATATTATCATAGACTGACATGTGGGGATAAAGGGCATAGCTCTGGAATACCATAGCAATGTCGCGATCTTTGGGGGCGATATCATTCACAACCCGATCACCAATTTTCAGAGTTCCTTTGGTAATCTCTTCCAGGCCAGCTAGCAACCTAAGCGCTGTGGATTTCCCGCAGCCCGAAGGACCAACTAATACCAGGAATTCCTTATCCTCAATCTCGAGACTGAGGTTATTGACGGCAACTACATCGTCAAAACGCTTATAGACGTGGTCGTACGTAACGCTAGCCATGAAGCTATACTCCTTTTTAAAAAATTTTATAGACGGATGGTTTACCTACGGGAAATATTATACATCAGGAATAAAAATTCCACTAAGGAGGAGCAGACCAATTTATTGAAAATTTCCAACCGGATATGTGAAGTGGTTTTTCCCAGATTTACAACCTCGGTGGAGAACCTGGTGCCCTTTATCCCTTGTGATTTGCTCCCTCTCAATTTAGAATGGGGGCATGTCTAAAGAGAAAGTCACCCCGGTCCGCAAACAGTATCTCGAGGTTAAGGAAAAGTACCCGGATGCGATCATATTCTTTCGGTTGGGGGATTTTTATGAAACCTTTGATGAAGACGCTGAAACTGTCTCCCGGGTTCTGGACATTGTCCTGACCTCGCGGAACGTGGGGAAAGGCACCCGTGTGCCGATGGCTGGCATTCCCCACCATGCTGCTGAGAACTACCTTTCACGTTTGATCGAAAGAGGCTACCACGTGGCCATTTGCGATCAGGTGGGAGACGAACCTGTTGAGGGGCTGATGCCCCGGGAGGTCGTCCGGGTGATCACTCCTGGAACCATCCTGGAAAGCAGCCTCCTGCCGGGAGACGGCAACAATTACCTGGCCAGCCTGGTGCTGGATGAGAATCGGGCAGGGATTGCCTATGTGGACATCACCACTGGTGAGTTCGCGGCGACGGAAATCCAGGAAAACAACCCGCTGGAGCTGGCTCGAGCGGAGATGCTGCGGCTTAATCCGGCGGAAGCGCTTATTCCGGAAAGCCTCACCTTTGAAGCGAACGGACTGCCTGCCCATCTGACGACTCTGCCGGATTGGCGTTTTGAGGAAGATCACTGCCAATCCGTGCTTCAGGCTCATTTTGGTGTCAAAACCCTGGATGGGTACGGTGTGAGAGGATTCCCCTATGCGGTCCGGGCTGCGGGGGCGATCATCCAGTACCTGGAACAGAACCGGACAGAGGCGTTAAAGCTGCTAACAGGACTGAGCCACTACAGCCTGGCAGAGTTTATGACCCTCGATGCGGCCACACGCAGGAACCTGGAGCTGACAGAGACCATCCGCTCTGGAACGACAGAGGGATCGCTGCTGGGAATTCTCGATAAAACCGTCACGCCGATGGGGAAAAGGCTGCTGAAAGGATGGGTCAGTAAACCCCTGCTGGATGTGGTCAGCATCCGCAAACGCCATCAGGGGGTGACGGTTTTTTTTGAAGATGGGATCCTGCGGGCTGAGGTAAGGGAGAGGCTCAAGGACCTCCAGGACCTGGAGCGCCTTGGAAACCGGGTGGCAGGGGGGACTGCCCACCCCCGGGATCTGGTAGGCATCCGGGAAACACTATCCCGCTTGCCTGATCTGCGGACCCTTTTCTCGGACAAGTACGACCCCGACAGCTATCTGGGTGAATTAATGGCTGATTTTTCGCTGTGCAGTGAAGCTCTGGAATTGATCAACCAGGCCATCGTCGACGACCCTCCTGCGGTGCTTGGCAGGATCGGACTCATCAGACCGGGATATTCTGAAAACCTTGACGAGGTTCTCTACTCGACCAAACATGCCCGTGAATGGATTGCCAATCTGGAATCTGTTGAGAGAGCAAATACCGGGATCGAGACCCTCAAAGTGGGCCACAACAAGGTGTTTGGATATTATATCGAAGTGACCAAGGCCAAAACCGATCTGGTTCCCGAGCATTACATCCGCAAACAGACCCTGGTAAACGCTGAGCGCTACGTCA
>JANTFT010000079.1 GCA_024763275.1 Anaerolineales bacterium
CGTAGCCGGCCGCATCGCAGGCCTGATCCTGAAAGGAGAGTTTCCCCCCGAACAGGGGCTGCCCTCCGAGCGCGAGCTGGGGAGCCAGCTGGATGTCAGCCGCTCCACTCTCCGTGAAGCTCTCAAGATCTTGGCCGAGCACAAGCTCATCGAAGCCCGCCCCGGAGTGGGCTGGTTCACTCTCCCCCTGGAGGGCTCCCGGCTGGTGGCTGCCGCCGAGCTGGCTGGAAGCGAGAACCGGGATTCTCAGCCCCTCCGGATCTCCAAACCCGGGGAAGGCCCTGCCGGCCCCCGGCGCCTGCCGGTCGCCAAACAGAAACCCCTCAAGATCCCCAATTTGCAGAGCGACCGCCTGGGCACCTTTGATTTCATTTCCTGGTGGGAGCGCGACAAGGTCGCGGACGCCAGGGTCCTGGTGGTGGGAGCCGGGGCTCTGGGAAACGAGGTGGTCAAGAATCTGGCCCTGATGGGGGTGGGCCACATCCTGGTGATCGATTTTGACACGGTCGAGGCCGCCAATCTCAGCCGCTCGGTGCTCTTCCGGGACACTGACAATGGCCGCCAGAAAGCCCAGGTGGTAGCAGCCCGCGCCAAAGAACTCAACCCCGACACCAGGATCCAGTACATCCACGGCGATGTCACCACCGACCTGGGCCTGGGGATCATCCGCCGCATGGACGTGATCATCGGCTGTCTGGACAACCGCGAAGCCCGCCTGGCAGTCAACCGCTTCGCCTACTGGATGGATAAACCCTGGGTGGACGGCGCCATCCAGGAGCTGCTGGGGCTGGTGCGGGTCTTCGTTCCCGGCCAGGGGGCCTGCTACGAGTGCACCCTGACCGAAGACGCCCGCCGGGACCTGGCTCTGCGCTATTCCTGCCCTCTGCTGGCCCGCCAGAACATTCTGCTCGGCAAGGTCCCCACCACGCCCACCATCGCTTCCATCATCGGCGCCATGCAGTCCCAGGAAGCTCTCAAGCTGATCCACGATATGGAGGTGGAAGCCGGCAAGGTGACCCACTACAACGGCCTCACCAACCAGATGCACACCACCGCCTACACTCACCGGGAGGACTGCGAAAGCCACTGGGTCTACGGCGAGGTCAGCGAGCTGCCCCTCAAAGCCGGGACAGCCACTTTTAAGGACCTGCTGCAGATCGCCCGGGTCGACCTGGGTCCGGAAGCGGTCATTGAGCTGGATCAGGAAATTGTCCTGGGGCTGGAATGCACCCACTGCCAGACCGTCGAACGCACTCTCCTGCCTATGTCAGAGGTCAGCTTCGAGGAAGCTCACTGCCCCAACTGCGGGCAGATGCGCGAAGTGCAGATGACCCACCTGATCACCGGGGAGGAGGATTTCCTGGATCGCACTTTGGCCAGCCTGGGGGTTCCCCCCCTGCACATCCTGCGGGCTAACAACGCCCAGGAATACCGCTTCTACGAGCTGACCGGTGACCTGGAAGAGACTCTCCATTTTGGCCATTTTCAGACCACAGAGGAGGAGCTGCCTCTGCGCCAGCGCATCAAGATCGGCCCGGCGGTCAAGCTCAAATCCCCTGAGGCGAACCCGGCTGCCGGCAGGATCAAACTCAAGGATCAGGAGTCGTGAAAGCGAAGACAGGGACTATTCAAGCTATGGACGATGAGCTTTTCCTGGACAGGTTCTTTCACTCATTGGTGGGGAAGATCTTCATTGCCGCCACCCAGACCTTTCTGGTAAGCCAGGCCCTGCTGCTGATCTTTGCCGCCCGGCAGATGATCGATATCCAGGTTCTGAAATATGCCATTGTGGCAGCTGTTGGCCTGACAGCGGGTTTCTCCGCCCGGCGCTTCTTAAAAGGTCACACCCTCATCCTGAAGCTGCTGGCTGCCCTGTTTTCCGCGGCCCTCAGCCTGGCGGTCCAGGGTTCCCTCTCGGGGGGATTCATCGGCATCCTCCCCTTCCCCGCCAACAGCCGCTATCCCGATTGGGACAGCCTGGTACAGCTGGGGACTGCCGCGCTGGCTGCCGCCCTGGTGGTCTTTTCATTCCGGACCAGACCGCAGGCCATCCCCGCTCAGCCAGCTCCCGACCAACCGGGTGTCAGCTCCTCCCGCTCTGCCAGAAAGTCAGCTGCCCCGAAGATCTCCCGGGTGGCCGTTCAAGGGGCAGAACCGCTTCCCGCTCCCCGAATCCCCGCCCGCCAGGTATCCCGGGGAACCAGGCCGGACCTGGCCGTCAAGAAACCCGCCAGAACGAAGGCGAAAAAGAGATCGGCCCTGGAGATCAAATTCATCGGCGAAGAGGAACATTTCTGCCCTTACTGCCTGGAACGAGTGGAAGAACATGATCCCCGGGGAGTGAAGATCTGCCCCATCTGCAAGACCTGGCACCACGCGGACTGCTGGGGGATCACCGGCGCCTGCCAGATTCCCCACGCGCATGAGAAATAATCGCATTTGAAGGAGAGCATATGGCTGAAATCGAAGTTACCATCGTCCTTCCCAACGGAGGAGCCCGCAAGGCAGAGGTGCCTGACGACGTCAAGGTCGGGGACCTGCTGAAGGAAATGATCTCTCTGCTGGGGCTGCCCACGGTCGGGCCCGACGGCCGGCCCATGGGCTACCGGCTGGACAGCAAGGCCCTCGGCCGCGAGCTGCAGGAGGATGAGACTCTGGCAGAAGCCGGCGTGCCAGCGGAGGACCGGCTGGTGCTCACCGCCGACATCACCGCCGGCGCGGGCAGCGGCCGGATCACCCTCGACCAGAGCCCCAGGATACGCCGCCTGCGAGCTGACTACAAACGCATGCAGGACCTGGCAGCTCAGAGCGACCTGATCGAATTCAAGGCGGAATCCGCCCGTAAGGGGCTTCCCCCCGAGAGGTACATCGTCACCTATAAATGCAAGGGGATTTATGAGGTCGACAAGAACGGCCAGCCCAAACTGGGGAACAAACACCAGGTGGAGATCTACCTCCACAACCAGTACCCCCAGCGCTGGCCGGGCATGAAGTGGCTCACCCCGGTCTGGCATCCCAACATCAACCACCACAACGGCTCGGTGTGCGTCGATGCCGCCTGGTGGACCGCCAGCCGCTCCCTGGACCGCCTGGTGCTGATGATCGGTGAGATGGTCCAGTACAAGAACTTCCATGACGACCCCACCAAACCCCCTTTCCCCTGGGATCCTGAAGCGGCCCGCTGGAGCCGGGAATACCGTCAGAAGCATCCCGATGCTTTCCCGGTTGACACCCGGGAGCTGCTGAGGCCGGAGCGGGTCAAGATCAAAGAGGAGCCCGCCAGCAAACCCAGGATTCGCTTGAAATAACCGCTGTCTATTTAGACAGATTCGCAAAACAATTAACCAATCATCACCTGGAGGAAAATTATGGCTGATATCACCGTTACCCTGGTACTGCCCTCGGGGGGAACCCGCACCGCGGAAGTCCCCGATGACGTTGTGATCAAAGAGCTGATCCCGGAGCTGACCACCTCGCTGGAGCTGCCCACGGTCGGCCCGGACGGCCGCCCGATGGGCTACCGGCTGGACAGCAAAGCTCTCGGCCGGGAGCTTCAGGAAGAAGAGACCCTGGCCGAGGCTGGCGTTCCCGAGAACGACCAGCTGGTCATGACCGCCGACGTCACCGCAGGCTGAAGAGGAGTGGGGCGCTGCATTTGCCCCACCCCCGGCTCATTTGCTGATCATGGACTCAACCAGGATTCGACTTCTTCCCAGCGATACCCCACCGGCCAGTCCGGGCTATATCCCTTTCAAGTATGCCCGGCGCTGGCGCTCGGACGCCGAGCTGGAGCAGCCTGCCCGGCCGGGGGTCACCGTCTTTTTGACTCCCAAGGCTTACCTGCGGGCCAACGCCCACGCCCACAGCGACCTGGATAATGAGGTGGGCGGCTGGTTGATCGGGGTCCGCCGGGAGGATCAGCTCACCGGGGAGGAATACATTGTCATTGAGCGCTGCCTGCCTGCTCTCCATACCCGCCAGGGAAGCGCCTATCTGACCTTCACCCAGGACAGCCAGGTGGCCATGTATGGGATCATGGAAGAGAAATTCCCGGACAAGGACCTGGTGGGCTGGTATCACACCCATCCGAGGATGAGCGTTTTCTTTTCCAGCCACGATCTCTTCCTGCACAACCATTTTTTCCCCCACCCCTGGCAGGTTGCCCTGGTGATCGAACCCCATTCCAACCAGGCCGGATTCTTTATCCGGGATCAGGAGGGAAATCTGGATGGGCGCTGCTATTACGGGTTCTATGAACTGACCGGCGGGAAAAAGCCCAGTGTGGTCCGCTGGGCCAACATGACCGAAGAATTGACTGAATCCTCAGGGGAACTGGAGAACGAATATGAGTAGAACGATGAGGCTGTACTATTACGCTGTGCTGGGTGCCATGGGAGGGTTGATCGGCTGGCAGGCCAGCAACATGGCAGGGCTGTCTTTCTGGTCCAATCTGTATTTAAGTGAGGTCCTGGTCGGGGGGTTGATCGGCCTCAGCATTGGCGCCCTGCTGGGCGTGGCGGAAGGCATGGGGTCCCGCAGCCTTCTCAAGATCCTCAAATCCGGAGGGATTAACGCCGGGTTGGGCTTTATAGGCGGGGCAATCGGCCTGCCGATCGCCGAGGGACTCTTCCAGGTCCTGGGGGGAGCTATCTGGGGGCGGGCCCTGGGCTGGGCTCTTTTCGGCTTACTGGTCGGGATTGCCCTGGGAATCACCAGCGGCTCCCAGGCCTGGAAGCCAGCTCTGGGCGGCTTCCTGGGCGGCGGATTGGGCGGATTCCTGCTGGAGGAAGTGCGCTCCCTGTTCGCGGAACCCCTCTACGGCAAAGCTGTTGGTTTGTCCCTGCTGGGTGCGGCGGTCGGAGCCTTCATCGCCCTGATCGTGCTCCTGCTCTCCCGGGCCTGGCTGGAAGTGGCCAGCGGTAAGATGAAGGGCTCGGAATTCATCCTCGACAAGTTCATTAAGAAGAACGGCCCTTCCGCCTTCATCGGCAGCAGCCCCCTGAAATCAGACATCGTCCTCCCGGACCCGGACATCGCCCCCCAGCATGCCCTGCTCAAGGGGGAGGACAGCCATTTCACCCTCAAGGACCTCAGCCTGTCAGGAACATTCGTGAATGGCCGGAAAATCGAACTCACCCAGCTGCGGGCCAACCAGGTGATCAAAGCCGGCAACACCGAGCTGGTGTACCGCGAAAGGAAATGACCATGTGGAAAAAGAAACTCACCCCGGCAATCCTGATCATCCTGACCCTGCTTCCCTTATCAGGGTTCAGCCCTCCCCCCCAGGCAGAGGCTCCCCGGGTCCGGATCACCCAGATCGACACCTCTGATTTCCCCCGGGTGACGGTCTATGTCGCGGTCACTGACGCGGACGGCGACCCGCTGGGAGTGGACCCGACCCGCATCCAGCTGCTGGAGAACGGCCAGGTCATCCCTGTGGACCAGATCGAGGGTGCGGGCGAGATCGATCCTCTCACCGTCCTGCTGGCAATGGACGTTTCCGGCAGCATGCTCTACGTTGGCAAACTGGATGCTGCCAAAGAGGCCGCCAAACTGTTTGTGGAGGGGCTGCGGCCCTCGGACCGGATCGGTCTGCTGACTTTCCACACCGAGATCAAATACGTCCAGCCGATCACTACCGATCGGGAGCTGATCATCAAGGCCATCGACGGTTTGCAGGCGGAGCAGGACACCGCCATGTACGACGCTCTCATCCAGGCCATTGACATCCTCAGCGAAGTCAAGGGCCGCAAGGCCATCGTGGTCATCACCGACGGGCTGGACACCCTCAGCCAGGCCACCCCGGAAACAGTGCTGGAGGCCATCGGCCCCTCAGGCCTGTCGATCTCGACCATCGGGCTGGGGGACCCGGATCAGGACCTGGCAGAAAAGACCGCCCTGGACGTGGACGCCCTGACCTATCTGGCAGAAAACGCCGGGGGTGTCTACAGCTATGCCAATGATCAGGAAAGCCTGAGTGAGATCTATCAATCCTACGCGGTTGCCTACCAGAGCGAATACCAGCTGACCTACACCTCCCCCTCCGCTCTGCGGGACGGCGTCAATCGGGCCCTGTCGGTCAGGCTGATCGACGCTGCCAGTGAGGTTCCGGATGGAGAAGGGGAATCCGTTGTCTACAATCCGGGCGGCCTGGTCCCTGAAGTCTCCGAACCCGTGCCGCTGCCCTTCTTCGGGGCTCTGTTGCTGGGCCTGATAGCTCTGCTGTTCCTGCCGGGCGGGATCAACCTGGTGAGGAAAGCCGTGAAGAAGGAGAAGGTGGAGAAGGTGGAGGAGAAGCCCAGACCCAGGATCAAGCTCAAGGATTGAGGCTGAACACCTAAACCTGGCGTTATTAAGTCGCCGGGTGATCACTGGAGAATCGGGAGGGTCGCTGCGCTCCCGACAGGGGATGGAAGACGGAGGACGGAGGACTGGGGGACGGGGGGACTGGAGGGTCGCTGCGCTCCCGACGGAGGACAGAAGACCGGAATCGCCTTCGGCGATGACCGGGGATCGAAGACCGAGGAACGGGAAAGATCACCGATTATTTCTTCACATCAAACCGAATCTGGCAGACCGGCTTCCCTTGCGCGATCGTTTCCCCCAGGCTGAACTCGAACTCCGGGAACTGTTCGGCAATCCCCCGGTCCCCATCCATGGCAATATCGCACAGCTGCTCGATCTCCTGCGGGGAAGCCCCCAGCTTCTGCCAGGCGCTGACCAGCGGGCAGTAGTGGAAATCCAGATGATAGCGATCCCCGTCAGCTGCCACCACCTCCATCTCGAACACTTTGCGGCTGGTTCCGGCCGCAAAGACAGACGCGAACTCCTCCAGGCTGGCCGGATCTTTCATTTTTTCGCGTTTTGCCTGTCCGTGGAGATACCCGGTCTTCCTCACCGCCTCCCGGGCAAAATCATCCCAGTCCAGGCCTCGCTCCCGGGCTTCCTTGAGCAGCAGATACATCCAGGTAGCCCGATGCTCGATGGCCTTGCGGATTTCGTCAACCAGGGCCTCTGCATGCTCCTGCTGGGTGTAGGTTTTGGACATATGGGTCTTCCTTCTCTTGATATTCCTGGACCGGATAGCCTATTATACCTGATGGAAAGGGTCGCTGCGCTCCCGACGGAAGACGGAGGACGGAAGACGGAGGAACGAGGACCGGGAGACTTGGTGACTGGGGGACGGGGGAATGGTCG
>JANTFT010000080.1 GCA_024763275.1 Anaerolineales bacterium
GAGAGCACTTTCCCGTCCACAACCCTGCTGAACACCACTGGAGAATAACACAGCGGGCACCAGGTCACTGCGATGGGGGTATCCCCTACCTGGTCGTTAACCACTTCATGCAGGCTGAGAAGGCGGACCGGGTAGGCTCTGGATTGACCACCAATAAGGACACCGACAATTAGGTCCTCGCCGTTCAGATCCGCCTTCTCAGCAGGCACAAAAAGGTCACTCTCAGCCGTAATTGCCGGAATATCGCCTTCAGTTGCTGCCAGGACGAGCTCGCCCGGCTGCAGCCGGTAGGCTGCTGGTTCCGGTACAGTAACGGCGTGTGAGCTCGCAGACCCACACGCCGTTACTAAGGAGGAGAGAAACAGAAGGAGAAGAAGCTGTCTCAACACAGCTTATAGATATGCCAGAACCGTCAATTCTTACCCGGAATCTCCAGAGTTGGATCGCTCCGGGAGGTATCATCTGTTAGAATCAGAAGATGTTTACAATCACTACCTGGAACGTAAATGGTATCAGAGCCGCATTTAAGAATGCGGCCAACGTCTGGTGGGAGGACCATGACCCGGATCTGCTGTGCCTCCAGGAAGTCAGGGCCCGGCCGGACCAGTTGACCCCTGCCCAGCATCAGTCATTTGAGGGTAAGAATCCGGTCTGGAATCCCGGAGAACGGGCGGGCTACAGCGGGGTGGCCACCATTTCCAAAGACAAACCGCTCACCACTCAGCTCGGGCTGGGAATCCCCAAATTCGACCGCGAGGGCCGGGTGATCCAGACAATTCTGGAAGAATTCCGGGTATTCAACATCTATTTCCCCAACGGCGGCAGGGATCTCTCCCGGGTTGACTTCAAATTGGAATTCTACCAGGAGCTGCTGGAGATCTGCGATCAACTCCATGACCAGGGGGAAAAGATCATCATCACCGGGGATTTCAACACCAGCCACCGGCCCATCGACCTTCGCAACCCCAAAGCAAACGAGGGCAACACCGGCTTCCTGCCCGAGGAAAGAGCCTGGATCGACATCTACCTGGAGCATAATTTCGTGGATATCTTCCGGGAGCTCTATCCCGACCGGGAACAATATACCTGGTGGACCTACCGCGGGAATGCCCGGGAGCGCAATGTCGGCTGGCGGCTGGATTATTTCCTGATCAGCGCAGAACTTGCGGATCTGGTTGAGGATGTGATCATTCACGACCAGGTGATGGGATCGGACCACTGTCCTGTCAGCCTGCTGATCGACCGCGGGTAGCACTACCGCCAACCTCTTCCAGACCCACTCCGAACCCTTTAGGGTATAATTTTTTCAGGACAGGATACCTCTGGAGGTTGAATGGTAAATCCGCAAAAAAAGATCAGGGTCTTGATTGCCAAAGCCGGGCTGGATGGCCACGATCGAGGGGCAAAAGTGGTCGCCCGGGCTCTGCGGGATGCCGGTATGGAGGTCATCTATACCGGGTTGAGGCAAACCCCGGAAATGATAGCTGAAGCCGCTCTCCAGGAAGACGTCCAGGTGGTGGGTCTGTCAATCCTCTCCGGAGCGCATATGACCCTGGTTCCCAAAGTCGTTGATCTGCTCCAGAATGCAGGAATGGAAAATGTCAAGCTGTTCCTGGGCGGCATTATCCCGGATGAGGATAAGCCGGAGCTGGAGAAATTAGGCGTGACCGGGATATACGGACCAGGCACATCCACCCAAAATATCATAGAAGACATCCAAAAAGCATGCCAGTAACCAATCCCCAGGCAGTGATCAGAGGGGAGCGGCTGGCGGTCACCCGCGCCCTGACCCAGGTTGAGAACAACTCCCGGGAGGGATATAAACTCCTCGAAGAGCTTTTTCCCCACACGGGCAGAGCGCACCTGATTGGCGTCACCGGTGCGCCGGGAACCGGGAAGTCAACTCTGGTCAACCAGCTGGCATATGCCTACCGGCACAGCGTGGAGGGGAACTCCCCGCCCAGGATCGCTGTTGTGGCCGTTGACCCAACCAGCCCCTTCAGCGGAGGCGCTCTGCTGGGGGACCGCGTCCGCATGGTGGACCTGGCGGGCGACCCGGGCGTATTCGTCCGCTCCATGGCTTCCCGGGGCTCGCTGGGAGGCCTGGCAGGAACCACGGCCGGGCTGGTGCAGGTTTTCGATGCTGCTGGTTTTGAGATCATCATCATCGAAACGGTAGGAGCAGGTCAGGCAGAGGTTGACATTGCCAGCCTGGCGCACACCACCATCGTAGTCGAAGCCCCTGGCCTGGGAGATGATATCCAAACCATTAAGGCCGGCATCCTGGAAATCGCTGACATCCTGGTAGTCAATAAATCAGATAAACCCGGAGCAGACCACACTCTCCGGGCTCTCCGCAACATGCTGGCGCTGGCCCATCCCCTCCCGGAAGATGTCCAGCACCACGGAACCCTATCCACAGCCGCACCTGCAGACATTGAGCCGGAAACTGGCTGGACACCTCCGGTGCTGGCGACCACAGCTACAACAGGAGAGGGCTTCCAGGAGTTGATCGCCGCCATTGAGGAACACCGGGACTACCTGAAATCCGCGGGGGAATGGCAGATCAGGGAGGAGAAGCGCTTGAAAAACGAGCTGGAAGTCCTGCTCCGGGACGCTCTCCGGGCTCACTGGGAGGAAAAAATCGCCCCAGAGACCTACCAAGAGACGCTTGGCAAAGTGATTAGGCGCCAGATCACCCCCTGGCGGGCGGTGGATATACTGCTGGAAGGAGCCAGATTATGATCAGAGGTGAGCGCGTCCGCCTGCGGGCGATAGAGAAAGCAGACCTCCCAGCCTTTGTCAGATGGCTGAATGACCCCGAAATCAGGCAGGGCATATCCCTGAACCGTCCCATTTCCCTGGCTGAGGAAGAAGAATGGTTCGCGGACTTGCTCAAAAAGCCCCAGCAGGAACGGCCGCTGGCAATCGAAATCCAGCCTGACCCGGACAAAGAGGAATGGGCTTTTGTGGGCAACTGCGGTCTGTTCGATATCGACTGGGAAAGCCGCTCTGCGGAGATCGGCATCCACATCGGCGAGAAAAAATACTGGGACCAGGGCTTCGGCACCAGGGTCATGCGTTTAGTGTGCAAACACGCCTTCGGCGACTTGAACCTGCACCGCGTGTGGCTGCGCGTTTTCGAGACCAACCAGCGGGCGATCAGGGCTTATGAAAAAGCCGGCTTCACACAGGAAGGAAGATTCCGGGAAGGCAAACACCTCGACGGTAAATATGTAGACGTCCTGATTATGAGCGTACTGAGACCCGAATGGCAAGAGGATCAATAAAGGATGGGATTATGGCACAAAAGGCATCAAGAAATCCTGGCATGTACGGTGATATAAAGCTCTACGCCGGTACAGCAATCCCCGAGGTTGCCAAGGGTATAGCTGACTATCTCAATATCTCCTGCAGCGGAAGGGACATCATCGAGTTCCCCAACGAGAACATCTGGGTGCGCCTGCACAGCAGCGTCAGGGGACAGGACGTTTATCTGATCCAGAATACTTCCCGCCCTGTCCACCGCAACCTGATGGAATTGCTGATCACTCTGCAAACCCTGCGCCTCGATTCTGCCAGCAGAGTTACGGCGGTTATCCCTTATCTCAGCTACACCAGATCGGATAAAAAGGACAAACCCCGGGTGCCGATCACGGCCAGGCTGATAGCGGACATGATTGAGGTTGCCGGGGCGGACCGCTACATAACCTTGGACATGCACGCCGGCCAGATTCAGGGTTTCTTTTCCATTCCAGGGGACGTGCTGACGGCCTACCACATCCTGAAAGACCACATCATCAGCTTGATGCCCAGGATGAAAGACCCGGTTGTGTTAACAGTTGACCTGGGATTTGCAAAAAAAGGACGCAATCTGGCAGTAGAACTGGGTGTTCCGATTGCTTTCATAGAAAAACGCCGACAGACAAAATCCAATGACGCCGAAGCTCTCTCGCTGATTGGCAGCACCCAGGATCGGGACGTGATCATCGTAGATGACGAAGTAGACACCGGTGGTTCCATGTCTGAAGCGGCGCACCTGGCCCATGATCAGGGAGCTCGCGATATATATTCCGTTTTCGTTCACCCGGTTTTTTCCCATCCGGCAGTGGAACGTCTGGCGGCCTCGCCTATCACCCATCTGATCACCACCAACACCATCCCCATCTCACCGGAGGATCTCAAAACCCTCAAGAAAAAACGTCAGGTGGACATTCTGGATATCTCTCCCCTGCTCGGCGAAGTTATTCGCCGGGCCCATGAAGGACGCAGCGTGGGAGAGATGTTTGACGAATAGCGCCTATGCCTGAACTTCCAGAAGTTGAGACTTTCCGCAGGTCCCTGCTCCAGGGAGAAAAAGGATCACCGTCAATCCTGGGCAAGCTGATCAGAGACGCAGAGCTGCTCTGGAACCGCACCCTGGCATTTCCCGAACCGGAAGAGTTTCTGGAAAGGGTCCAGGGGCAGTATGTTACCGGAGTGGGCAGAAGGGGGAAGAATCTGCTGATTTCCCTGTCCCGCTCAACCCTGATCATTCATCTGCGGATGAGCGGAGAGCTGATCGTCGAGGAGAAAACCAACCCTCCCGGGAAACATTACCGCCTGATCCTCAATTTCAGCGACCCCTACCGGTTGGCGTTCAACAACATCCGCAAATTTGGCCGGGTTTGGCTCACCTCGAACCCGGATTCTATCATCGGCCACCTCGGCCTAGAACCGCTGGCAGAGGATTTTTCCCCTGAAACCCTGTACCAACTGCTGCACAGCCGCAGCCGGCAGCTCAAATATTTTCTGCTCGACCAGCGCATGATTGCCGGACTGGGCAACATCTACACTGACGAAACCCTGTATCGCGCCCGGCTGCACCCGGCCCGCAGATCGAACACGCTCAGCCAGGAGGAAGCCCACAGTCTCTGGAAAAGCATGCGCGAAGTGCTCCGGGAAGCTATCAACAACCAGGGTTCAAGCATTGACTGGATGTACCAGGGAGGGGATTACCAGAAATATCTCTCAGTGTATAATTTAGAAGGAAAACCTTGTAAGCGGTGCCAAACGCCCATCAAGCGCATTAAAATTGCCCAGAGAAGCACCTATTTTTGCCCTAAATGCCAGCCGCTTCCTGAGTAAGGAGGAGCTTCTATGCAGACAGCCTTGTTGATTTTTATCGTAGTTTTTGCCCTGGCAATTGGCTTCTTTCTAGGGCTCTTCCTGCTATCCCTCGATGCTCCATTCCTGAAAAAGCTCTTTCAGAAAGAGGAATCCCCGGATGAAAGCCCCGATCAAACACCTCCAGCTGTCCCGGATGATCAGCCAGGTATGAAAAAACCTTCGCCCGATTCCCAGCTGCTGCTGCGGGTCTGGAAAGAGATGGGAAAATCCCCGATCTATGAATACGAAGGCATTTATGTCGCCAAAGGGGAACTTCCCAGGGAACTGCTCCACGTCATCACCATCGAAGAGGAAATCGGCAGCGTGCCAGAACCTATACTGGAGCCAGTCCTGGACGAAGAAACCCCTGAACCCACGGTGGTTATCGAGGAAGATGATGAAGGGGAAATCAGAATGCTCAGCGTGGTTGACGAGGTGAATGAAATCCTGCAGCTGAAGCTCCACGGGTCAGCTCTGGCAGGCAAAGGCATTCACCTGATGGAAAACCACAACAAGGAAATCCGCTTTTGGGTGGGTTTGGAATCCTACAATGATGTGTCTGAGATCCCCGATCTGGAGATTCAGCGCTTGATCAACGAAGCCGTTAAGGAATGGGAACAAAGTCGGGAATAACGGTTAATCTGGCAGGATCAATTTCCGCATAAATTCAGCCTCAATGGCGTTGGCCAGTTCTTTCCGACCCTCAGCGGGCAGAAAAGCCCCCTGGGCAGCCGCTTTTACACGGGTACCGATCACGTCCATGGAAATTTCCAGGGTTTTGTGAATGGTCTGATATTCACTGGAGAGACTGATCCGGGAGATACTGGGGTCGTCGGTATTGATGCTGATATTCAGGCCGCTCTCGATCATCTTCTTAAGAGGATGGTTGGGGATGCTGTCAACAACCCCGGAGTGATAGTTGCTGGTCACACAAACTTCAAATAGCGTGCCCCGCTCTCTGGCCAGAGCTACCACTTCTGGATCTTCCAGCACCCTGATACCGTGGCCGATCCGCTGTGCATTGAAATCCTCGATCGCCTGGCGGACGTTTTCCGCCCCGCCCCATTCTCCAGCGTGAATGGTGACATACAAACCGCCCCGCTGGGCCTCAGTGAACACTTCCCGGAAGGGTGCTGCCGGGAATTCTGCCTCATTGCCAGCCAGATCCACTCCAACAATCTCCTGATTTTTATCAGCAAGGGCGATCTCAATGGCTTCCCTGGCCAGATCCACACTCTCATGGCGGTTTACACTGATAATCAGTTTGACCTCAATCTGGAAGTGCTCTGCGGCGGACCGCACGCTTTCAAGCACCCAATCCACCACCTGAGCCATCGGAAAACCTTCCGCCCGGCTGAGCGCCGCTGGCGTAAAGCGCAATTCCAGATAGCGGATATTGTCCAGAGCCGCATCCTCTACCGCTTCCCTGCTGATCCTTTTGATGATCTCCGGCGATTTATAGAATAATCTCAGGGTGCCAAACTTAGAGAGGAAATTTTCAAAGGTATACTCTCGCTGGCGCTCAACCTGAACCAGAGGCCGCAAATAACCGGTGTTCTTAACATCCATTTCATGGGCGCGGACGATTTCCATCATGGTAGGGACCCGCAAGGACCCCTCCAAATGGCGGTGGAGCTCCACCTTGGGAAGCACCTGGTAAAACTCTGCGACTTCCGGCATGTTGATTTCAGTCATCTACTACCTGTACCCAACCCAGAAATTACTCTCTTAATTTTACCCGATAAATGTACCGCTTAATCCACACCGGGCCGCCCCAGAAGAGCTGGCGGCCCGAGGACGGGTCAACCCCTATAACCAGACAGGGATCCAGAAGCGGTCAGGCCTTCTCAACCGAGGCCTGGATGCGATCCAG
>JANTFT010000081.1 GCA_024763275.1 Anaerolineales bacterium
AGGATCCAGGGCGAGGACTTTATTGAGGCAATAAATACGTTCTTTGTTGGATTCCACCACTGTACTCATCAAGAGCCAGTATTCGATATTATCCGGGTCCTCTTTGAGCAGGCTGGCCAGCTGGTCGCGGGCCTGGAATCTGTCCCCCTGTTCCAGAGCAAGTCTGGCCAGGATGTAGCGGTTGTCTTCTGCCATCTCACTTCCTGCCTCTTGTTGGCAACATAAAGAGAGTGTAGCATAGGCGGCCCCGGGGGACAAGAGAGTGTATAATGCTCCACATGAAAAGAGGCGCTTTTTTCCTAGCTGTTCTCTTACTGCTCACCTCAAGCTGCAGCGGTGGAGGTGTCCCTGAGATGCAATCCACGCTGACCCTGGCCCCTCCTGAAAATCCTTACCGTTCGGCAACCAGAACCCCTGAACCCCCCACCCCAACGGTTGTCCTGCCAACCGCTGAAGCCTTGATACCCACTCCTACTCCCTTTAAGCATGTCGTTCAACCAGGTGATACCCTCTATGGGATTGCCATCCATTACAATATCTCCCTCGACCAGCTGGTGCTGGCCAATCCTGGAATTGACACCAACCTGCTCTCCGTTGGAACCGAACTGGTCATACCCCGCCCAGAGGAGGATGAGCTCAGCCCCCCCACACCCACACCCTATCCCCTGGACCAGAAGGAACCCGTTTGTTATCCCACTGAGGACGGCGGTTTGTGGTGCTATTCAATGGTCGCAAACAACCAGGATATGCCCCTGGAAAATATCAGCATGGCATTTAATTTCTACAGCGATGACCAGGAGCTGATTGAAAGCATCATCGCCTTCCCACCTCTTAATACGCTCTTCCCGGGTCAGTCAATCCCTGTCGGAGCCTTCATAGAGAACCCCCCTTCGAACCAACCCCGGGTCACCGGAAGTCTGCTGACCGCCTTTCCAGCTGATCTGGACCTGTCCTCTGTCGCCATAATCGATTATTCCGTCG
The DNA here is from genome assembly GCA_024763275.1 of Anaerolineales bacterium. Lineage (GTDB taxonomy): Bacteria > Chloroflexota > Anaerolineae > Anaerolineales > UBA11858 > B10-G9. The sequence goes on from JANTFT010000081.1 coordinate 982, forward strand.
AGTACTCCCAGGAAAACAGGATTACCGCTATCAGCGGGACCTTCCAGATCACGGAGGCTGACTTTGCAGGTGACCAGGTCTGGATTGTCGGAGTTGCCTTCAGTGATGGCGCACCTGCTGGCGTCAGGAAGTGGATCAGCACTGAGGATCTCGAGCCGGATACCCCTTACTCATTTGATTTCAAGATCTACAGCCTTGGGCCCCGGATCGACCAGGTCAGCTTATTAACTGAAATGCACTAAAAAAAGAAAAAAAAGCCGGGCTGGTACTAAAGCCCGACTTAAAGATTTCCCGTTTGGTCTACCCTAGGGATTACCCCAGATCAGGAAACTGTCCCGTTCACAGAACTGCTCCCCGTATTTGTTGATGAAACACACCTGGTAGGGTATTGTTTCCCCATTCTTTGCGTCTACTGGATCCAGCTCGAAGAAAGTGCACCCTCCCTGGTCAGTGGGAGAACTCCGATAGGCGATCACCCCATCCTGGGGCGTCTCCAGGAGAAGCTGGGTGTTCAGGTTAGGTTGGGGCTGGCCGTCCACATGGGCGCAGGCCCCGATCTCCTGGGAATCCGAGGAAGAAAGCTGGGGATATAATTCCCAAACATCCAGGATCATCTCCATCTCAGAAGGAGAGATCTCTGACTGAGCTGGTTCCGTTTTTACGGATGGCTGATTCTCGGTATTCCCCCAGATCAAGAAGCTGTCTTTCTGACAGTATTCCCGATCGCCTATACCCTGGAAACAGACCTGATAATCAACAGCCGTTCCATTGGGAGCCTGGATGGGGTCCAATTTGATGAACGAACAGCCGCCAGAATCCGTGGGATCAAAAGAATAAACACTGGATCCTCTTCCCGCCAGAGTGACCTTGACAACTGCCAGAGCATTCACTAGCGGCATGCCCTTATCGTGAATGCAGGCACCGATCTGCTGGTTTTCCTGGGATGAGATCTGCGGCAGCTGCTCCCAGATATCAAGCTGGATCTGCCTTTCGACTACAGCCGGCTCGCTTCGGGGAGCCTGGGCGCCTTGATAATAAGATTCTTTATATCTCTGCCCTTGTGGCACTACCCTCACCTGCTGGGAAGGGTCGGCTTTTCCATCATACAGCAGGCAGTAATTCTCGAAACATTGCTGGGAGACACCAGGCCGGATTTCCTCCAGCCGAGAGATCGGTTCTCCTGCAATTTCAAAGCCGAAGTAGCGGTCTATGAAATCCATGAAATAGGAAGGGATGAAAAACCCTGCACCATCTTTCACTTCCCGGAAATATCCGGAAGCGTTTTCCTCTCTGCTCTGAAACTGGGCGGATGCCTGGTCCAACAGGGTGGATATCGGGCGGAGAGAGACGCCCAGAGGGCTGGCATGGTCCTCATACATGACCACGTTCTGGAAAATCTGCTCGATACGGCCGTCGGCGGCCCGGTAGGCACCGGTTACCGTCTGGCCGGTGAACTGGGTGCCAAACCTCGAGATGGCCTCGCCAAACGGTGATTGAACTTCCTCGAGCTTGGATGTGGACATAGCCGCATTCTGCACCCCGGGATACTCCATGCATTCTCCGGCACACTTCCAGAGTCCATAAGGCATCAGGTAGATAACTCCCGGGGGATCATCCTCAAACCGGAAGAAACCCATATTCTCAAAATACTGCTCGATCCGGTTCTTCTCAGGATTCAGTCGGGCTCTGGTCAGCGGAAGGCCAACCCAGCGCTCTCCACCCATCTGATCATAGAATTGGGCGAACTCCGGCGGGATGATGAAGCCATTCATGAAACGCATGCTGGGAGATTCGGGATCGTTGTTGGGTAGATCGGAGAAACCTGCGTCCAGTCCGACTGGTTCCAGATAGTAGCGAGGGGAATGGTCAGGATCAAACACCATCACCACACTCTCAAAGTACTGCTTTTCCAGATTTGTGCCTGCCAGATATTTCACGCTGGAGATCGGTGGTCCCAGGACATCTTCTCCATGCAGGCGCTCATACAGATCACTGAAACGGGGATCCACCATATAATATCCACCGTTTCTGCTACCAGTACTGGAGCAGGCAGAAATGATTCCTGCCAGCAGTGTAATTAGAGTGAAATAGAGCAGCTTCCTGAACATGGTCATGTCAGTACACGCCTGGACGCCCGGGAGCTTGATCCCGGGTGGTTCCTTCATTTTAAACGAAAACATAGATATACGCAATAGGAATCTTTCCCTCAGTTGGTCCCGAAGAGCTTTCCCAGCAGGTTTTTAAAGCTCTGTCCCTTTCCCTGTTTTCTCAAACAGGGATACCCGGTCAGGTGAAAAATGATACTTGTTATGGGTTATTTTCTGTCCTCATTTCCTTCCTGGAAAGACCCCGGCCGGCATATCAGGGTATAATTGAATCTAGTGTAAACCTGAAAATAACAGAGAAAATTCACACTTTGCGGAGGAAGAAAGGCATGAAAAACCCCAAGAACCTGTTAAAGACCCACACCGTAGTTGCCACCTATCACTACCAAGCTCAGCCAGTCGATAAAGGCTACGCCAATCGGACCCTGCATGTCGATCTCACCAACGGGAGCATCACGGAGAAACCGGTCACCCAGCAGATGAAAGACATCTTCACCGGTGGAAGGGGTTTTGCTCTCTGGCTGCTGTGGAACGCGGTCAAAGATGACAGCTCCTGGGACGACCCTGAAAACGCCCTGGTAATCGCCAACGGCCCGCTGTGCGGTACCACCGCTTATCCGGGTATGGGAAAAAGCACTGTGGTTACCCTGTCCCCCCTGACCAACTCAGTGATCGACAGCAACGGCGGTGGGTTCTTTGCGCCTTTTTTGAAGTTTTCCGGGTTCGATGCTCTGGCGATCACAGGCAAAGCTGACCAGGAAACCATCCTGGTGATCGATGGTGATAACCAGGAGATCCGCCTTGAATATGCTCCCCAGGAAGTCCTGAACACCTACCCTCTGGCTGGATTGCTGACAGAGATGTATGCTCTGGACGATCGCGACCGCAAGAACGTTTCCGTGATCACCTCTGGTGAAGCAGCCAATCATATTCGCTTCGCTGGTCTGAATATCAGTTTCTTTGATACCAAACGTCAGGAGGTCCGCGTAAAACAAGCTGCCCGAGGTGGTTCCGGACGGGTATTTCGCGATAAAAAGCTCAAAGGAATTGTCGTACACTTCAGTGGTATAAGCGGATCCAGCAACAACCCGGCCAAACCAGACCTGATCCGTAAAGCCAGCAAGCGCATCAACAGCGAAATCAGCAAGTATGATGCCCAGCAGAATAATATGCGAGAAATCGGAACAGCTCACTTGGTCGAAATCATGGATCACTTCGACCTGCTTCCTGTGCACAACTTCCGCTACGGGAAGCATCCAGAGCATACCAAGATCGATTCAACAACCTGGCAGAAAGCCTTTACCCAGGATAAGAGAATGGACAGCTGCTGGTTGGGATGCACTCTGGCCTGCTCCCATGCAGTGGACGGCTTCGAGCTCAAAACAGGCCCACACCGAGGAGAGAAAGTGCTGGTTGACGGGCCGGAATACGAGAACGCCGCCGGGATGGGCTCCAATATCGGCGTTTTTGATCCCGAAGCGATCCTCGAGATGAATTTCTACTGCGATACTTATGGGGTGGACACGATCTCCTTCGCTGACTCGGTCGCCTTCTGCATGGAATGCTACCAGGAAGGGATCCTCACCCGGGAACGCACAGGTGGTCTGGACCTCAGCTGGGGCAATGAGGAAGCCGCTCTGGAGCTGCTCCATCAGATGGCCAGAGGGGAAGGCTTTGGTGTGATCGTTGGTCAGGGGATCCGCTACCTGAAGACCTACTTCGCGGAGAACTTCGGAGGGGACCCTGATTTCCTCCAGGATATAGGCATGGAAGTTAAAGGCTTGGAGATCTCCGAATACATGACCAAGGAGTCCATCGCCCAGCAAGGTGGTTACGGGATGGCGCTCAAAGGCGGCCAGCACGATGAAGCCTGGCTGATCTTCATGGACCAGGTTGAGAAGCAGCTCCCCAGCTTCGAGGATAAAGCGGAAGCCCTGCACTACTTCCCGATGTGGAGAACCTGGTTCTCTATCCATGGGCTCTGTAAACTGCCCTGGAACGACATCAAACCAATTGACAACAACGAGAGGGAGCATCCGGAGAGGATTCCCGAACATGTGGAGAATTACACCTGGGTTTACGAAGGAGTGACCGGGACCCGGGTCACCCCGGATGACCTGCTCTCGCAATCAGAACGGGTCTACAACTTCCAGCGTGTCTTCAACCTGCGGGTGGGATTCGGCACCAAGGAGTATGATTACCCACCGTACAGAGCAATGGGGCCGGTTACAGTCGATGAATATGAATCCCGCCAGGAAAGATACGACCAGCAGCTCCAGGAGCTTGTGGGTCTGGATCCTGAAGGCCTGAGCACCGAGCAGAAGATGGCCAGGCTGCGGGAATATCGCGAAGGCCAATATGAAAAACTGCTCGAGGTTGTTTATAAGCGGCGGGGTTGGACCGAGAACGGAATCCCCACCCTCGCAAAGCTGAAAGATCTGGGCATCGACCTCCCTGAAGTTGTGGAGATTGTCAAAAAACACAGCTGATTTCCATGCTCTGGCATAAAAAAAAAGCTCCTGGAGGTTTCCCAGGAGCTTTTCCTTATCGGCTTATCAGCTACTCACTTTCCCCACCGCTGTCGTCTTCCAGCAGGAAGCGGCTTCTCCAGCTGAAGATCAGGTTGAGCGCTTCCAGCGGGCTGAGCTCATTGAGATCCAGGTCCTCCAGCTCTTTTAAAAGGGGATTCGTTTTCGGGAACAGAGCCATCTGCTTGGGGGATTCCGAGTCTCTGACGACGGCTTTTCCGGAGGATTTTTCCAGCTTATGGAGGATCTCTTCCGCTCGCTGGGTGACAGTCGCCGGCATGCCAGCGATCTGGGCAACATGAATGCCGTATGATTTATCCGCGCCGCCGGCGGTGATCTTGTACAGGAACACTACCTTTCCCCCGCTTTCACTGACTGATACCCGGTAGTTGCGGATGCCAGGAAGCAGCTCCGGGAGCTCGGTGAGCTCATGGTAGTGGGTGGCAAACAGGGTCTTGGCACGCTTGTCAGGATGGTTGTGAATGTATTCGATTACCGCCCAGGCAATTGACACCCCATCATAGGTGCTGGTTCCCCGACCGATCTCATCCAGTATCAGCAGGCTGCGGGGTGTCGCGTGGTTGAGGATATTGGCGGTCTCCACCATTTCCACCATAAACGTAGACTGACCGGCATGGATCTCATCCTGGGCACCAATTCTGGTGAAGATACGGTCAATTATCCCGATCCTGGCTGATTCAGCAGGAACATAGCTGCCCATCTGCGCTAGCAATACGATCAGGGCCACCTGTCTTAAAAAGGTGGATTTTCCAGACATATTGGGACCGGTCAATATCCTGACCCGCTCGCCTTCCTCAAAGATCGTATCGTTAGGGACAAATCTGGATCCGGCCAGGGTTTGCTCGACAACCGGATGGCGGCCAGCCCGGATTTCCAGCAGATCCTCTTCAACTACCTGGGGACATACATACCCCTGAGTGGCCGCTACCTCTGCCAGGCAGGAAAGCACATCCAGATGCGCCAGTACTCTGGCAGTTCTCACCAGTTTCTCCACCTGAATCCCCAGTCGCTCACAAATTTCATGAAATAAACTGCGCTCCAGTTCCTTAATCTCATCTTCGGCATTGAAGACCTTGATCTCATATTCCTTGAGTTCAGGAGTGACGTAGCGCTCAGCGTTTACCAGAGTCTGTTTGCGGATGTAATGCTCGGGAACCAGATCGGTTTTGGCCTTG
>JANTFT010000082.1 GCA_024763275.1 Anaerolineales bacterium
TCTACTGCGCGTGGCGGCGGGCTTAGACTCCATGGTCCTGGGGGAACCCCAGATATTAGGCCAGGTTAAGGATGCCTATCAGATTAGTTTACAGACAAATGCCAGCGGGAAAATATTATCCAAGCTTTTCCAAAGCGCGATCCGGACCGGAAAACGGGTCAGGGCAGAGACAGAAATAAGCAAGGGATCTGTCTCCGTGTCATCCTTAGCAGCGAATATTGCGGAAAGGGAGGTACGCGATCTGCAGAGTGCACGGGTTACCCTGCTAGGCGCGGGTGAGATGGCGGAACTGTCGGTTGAGGCCTTGATCCAAAGGGGCGTAAAAAAATTCGGCGTGATAAGCCGAACTATCAGCAGCGCCTGCAGTTTGGCAGAGAAGTGGAATGGACAGGCTGGCACCATGGAAAACCTCTCAGGGTCGCTGGAAACAGCTGACATTTTGATCACTTCGACCAGCGCGCCCCATATCATCATCACCAAAAGGATGATAAAGCAGGTTATGGCTGCCCGTGAAGATCGCCCCCTGGTGATTATTGATATTGCCGTTCCTCGGGATGTATCTCCCGAAGTTGGTGAAATTAACAACGTTGCCCTATTTGATATTGATGACCTGCAGGCTGGGGTAGGAACGGTTGTTCATAGTCGGAGAAATGAAATTCCCCGGGTGGAACAGATTATTGCTGAGGAATACCAAGGATTCAAAGGATACTATTCCACATTGAATATTGTTCCGGTTATTGTGGAAATGAGAGAGCAAGCGGACCAAATACGCTTGAAAGAGTTGGATAAAACTCTGCGAAAATTGGTCCATCTGAACGACAAAGAACAGGAAATGATCAAAGCAATGACCCATGCGATCGTTCAGAAAATTCTCCATGAACCAACAGTATGTTTGCGTGAAGAAGCCAATGGACCCAACGGAGAAAAGTATGCCAAGGCAGCCAGTGTTTTATTTGGGTTAAATGGTTCAGGAGGTCGGATAGATTAGAAAATGGCTGATAGGCTGATATTTGCTACTCGACCTTCCCGTTTAGCCCGCTGGCAAACTGGTTATGTGATCAGTCTCCTGCAGCAGGCTGTGCCTGATTTGATTTGCGAAGAGATTGTCATCACAACAACGGGAGATAAGGAACTGGAAAAACCCCTACCTGAGATCGGCGGAAAGGGGTTGTTCACCCAGGAGCTGGAGCAGGCATTGCTTTCCGGACAGGTAGATGCCGCTGTGCATTCCTTAAAAGATCTGCCCGTGGAAGATACGGTGGGGTTGATCGTAGGTGCCATCCCCCTCAGGGAAGATCCCCGGGATGTATTAGTATCCCCAGAAGGATTTTCCTTTGACACCCTGCCCGTGGGTGCGTTAGTTGGAACCTCAAGTTTAAGGAGACAGGCTCAGGTCTTGCATCACAGGCCTGATTTGAGGGTAAAGCCCATTCGCGGTAATGTGGAGACGCGCCTACGGAAAGTGGAAGAGGGACAATATCAAGCTGCGGTCATGGCCGGGGCAGGGCTTGTCCGTTTAGGCTTGGAAGACCACATTAGCTGCTGGCTGACCTTGTCCCAAGTGCTGCCAGCACCTGGTCAGGGCGCTCTTGGTGTTCAATGCCGGGAGAATGATGCCTTTACACAGCGGTTAATCTCAATCATTATTGACCATAATACAACCAGCTCCGTTGTCGCTGAGAGAGCTTTCTTGCTTGCGCTGGGAGGGGGATGTTCGATCCCGGTTGGTGCTTACGCGGAAACAAGGAGTGGAATGATTGAGCTGCAGGGATTGGTGGCCGCAACTGACGGAAAGCGTGTAATCCGGGTCAGCAGCAGGGGAAGCGTCCCCCGGGCCTTGGGGAAAGAGCTGGCAGGCAAAGCCCTTGCTCAGGGTGCAGGCGAGGTGTTGGGTGGCTAGCATAAAGGGGAAACGGGTGGTTGTTACCCGACCCGAATCGCAAAGTCAGCGATTCGTTGATCTGCTTATAGGTTCGGGAGCTGTTCCAATCCTCCTGCCTGTGATCGCAATATCCGAGACTGAGGATACACAGGCGCTGGATACGGTATTACAGCGCCTTGACCAATATGATTGGCTGGTGCTAACCAGCGTGAATGGTGTAGCTGCCCTTTGGGAGCGCTTTGACGTCCTTGGTATTCACAGACTCCCTCAAAAACTTAAAGTTGCTTGCATTGGGCCAAAAACTGCCGCAGCTCTGGGGGAGAAAGGGCATCAGGCTGATTACATGCCTACTGAGTACCTGGCAGAGGCTATCCTGCCTGGGTTGGGTGAACTGCAGGGGTTGCATGTGCTTCTTGCTAGGGCGGAAATTGCCCGCCCAGCCTTGCCGGAAGCGATCCAGGCAGGTGGCGGCATCGCAGATGATATCAGCGTTTACCGTACAGTCCCTGTCACTCCCAATCAACAAGCCTTGGATGCTTTACGGGAAGGAGCTGACTGTCTTACTTTTACCAGCCCATCCACGGTAGAGCATTTTGTCCTGACCTTACAGTCTGCTGGCTTAGACCCTTTACAGCTGCCGGGCGATCCAGTCACTGCCTGTATTGGTCCAGTTACAGCCAAAGCAGCCGAACAACACGGATTCCAGGCGGCGATCATGCCCCAGGAGTATACCGTGGAAGGACTGACAAGGGCGATTGTCAACTACTATTGGAAGGACAACAATGAATCCCAGCATTCTGCCTGATTTTCCTCTTTCCCGCCCGAGGCGCTTGCGGACCAGCATCAATATCCGGCGCATAGTCCGGGAAACCACACTAAGCCCAAGTGATTTTGTTTATCCCGTGTTCGTCAGACACGGGAAAGATATTCAAGCCGAAATCAAGTCAATGCCGGGGATCTATCAACTTTCCGTGGACAAGCTTGTCCAGGAAGCCAAAGAGATCGCTGACCTGGGGATTTCCGGGGTGATTCTGTTCGGTATCCCGGGGGAGAAGGATCCCATTGGAGTGGAGAATTTCCAAGCTGAGGGAATTATTCAGCAGGCCATCCAGGAGATCAAAGACGCAGTTCCAGACCTGGTGGTAATCAGTGATGTTTGTCTCTGCGAGTACACTGACCATGGTCACTGCGGGGTGATAAACCGGGGGGAGAATTATAACGAGAGTTATCCCCCGGATTATGTACTTAATGATCCCACCCTGCCGATTTTGGGTAAAGTTGCCGTATCCCATGCCCGGGCAGGTGCGGATATGGTTGCTCCCAGCGGGATGATGGACGGGATGGTGCAGGCTATGCGTGGGTCCCTGGATGAAGCCGGGTTTGAAAACCTTCCCATCCTGTCCTACGCCATTAAGTATGCTTCGGCTTATTACGGGCCGTTCCGGGATGCTGCCGAATCACCTCCGGGTTTTGGGGATCGGAAGTCCCATCAAATGGATCCCGCCAACAGCCGTGAGGCTTTGCGGGAAGCAGCGCTGGATATCGCAGAAGGGGCGGATATGCTGATGGTCAAGCCAGCCCTGCCTTATCTGGATATTATTTTTCGGATCCGGGAGGCATATCCGGAAATTCCTTTGGCTGCCTATAACGTCAGCGGGGAGTACAGCATGCTGAAAGCTGCAGCCGCAAAAGGCTGGCTGGCTGAAAAGGAAGTCATTTTAGAGACATTAACGAGCATCAAGCGGGCCGGGGCGGATCTGATTTTGACCTATCACGCCAAAGAAGCCTCCCGCTGGCTGAAAAGCTGATGCTCCTGGAGGAGAAGGGATGCCAAAAGAGACCAGACTATCCGATCACGCCCGGGAGGAACGCAGTTATCACGACAGCCGGATGGTGATCGCTGATTTCAACCAGGCTCCATTCACGATCGCCTGGGAGCTGACCAGGGCCTGTGCTTTTGCCTGTGTGCACTGCCGGGCGGATGCCATTCACCAGCGCAATAAGGATGAATTGAGCACCGAGGAGGCTTTCCGCCTGGTGGATCGGCTGACGGAGTTTGGAAGTCCGATCTTAATCTTCACTGGTGGGGATCCTATGATGCGGCCGGATCTGTTTGAAATTATTGACTATGCCACCCAGCAGGGACTGCGCTGCTCCTTGACACCCACAGCAACCGCACTGCCAACTCTGGAAAAACTGCGCCAGGCCAAACAGGCTGGGATTCGCCGCATTGCCCTCAGTCTGGATGCCCCGAATCCCGCAGTGCATGATGATTTCCGACAGGTGGAAGGTTCTTGGCAGCGGACGATGGATATATTACACCGGGCTCAGCAGGTAGGCTTGAGCGTCCAGGTCAATACCACGGTGACCAAATTCAATGTCGATCTACTCCCCGCCATGGTGCCTTTTGTGGAAGAGGTCCAGGCGGTGCAGTGGTCGGTTTTCTTTATGGTGCCCACCGGGAGGGCTCAAATACAGCACATGATTTCCGCGGAACAACATGAAGAAGTGTTCCACTGGTTGTACGACCTGTCTCAGAGCGCTCCTTTTGATATCAAGAGTACCGCGGCTCCCATGTACCGCCGGGTGGCCATTGAACGCAAACGAGCTGAAGTTGGCCAGGATGAGAAGGTTACCTTCCAGGGAGCCGGCTTTCAGTATGTTGACGGCCTGAACCGGCCCCGCAAAGGGGTCAATGACGGTAATGGATTTTTGTTCATCTCACATATTGGGGAAATCCAACCTTCTGGATTCCTGCCCCTAACTGCAGGTTATGTGCGCGACGATGATGTGGTGGATGTGTACCGCAACCATCCCCTGTTCACTGACCTGCGCGATCCGGATAAACTCAAGGGCCGGTGCGGAGTCTGTGAGTATATTGATATTTGTGGTGGGCAGCGAGGACGGGCCTATGGATTGACCGGGGATTATCTGGAAACCGATCCGGCTTGCGTATACGTTCCCTCAGCCATGAGAAAGAGGGAGAATTAAGGAATGGAAAAGAAACAGTCACGCTTTTTGAATGCCTGCCGCGGGCTTCCCGTGGACGCCACACCAGTTTGGTTCATGCGCCAGGCGGGCCGTTATATGGCTGAATACCGGGCGATCCGGGAAAAACTAACCTTACTGGAAATCGTCCAGCGCCCTGAAGTCGCCGCGGAAGTAACACTCCAGCCGGTTGAGGCACACGGTGTCGATGCCGCGATCCTGTTCGCTGATATCTTGCTGCCGGTCGTTCCCCTAGGGTTCAACCTCGAGTTCGTCAAGGGAAGAGGTCCTCAGATTGACAACCCCTTCCGACAGGAGACTGATCTGGATCGGATGAGGCCGATTGAGGCGCGGGCTGATCTTGGCCATGTGATGGAAACCATCCAGCTGCTGAGGAAGGAACTATCTCCCGAAGTAGCCTTGATTGGATTTTCGGGGGCTCCTTTCACGGTGGCTTCCTATGTCATTGAAGGGGGACCTTCCAAGGAATATCATCACGTAAAAACACTGATGTATTCCCGCCCCGATTTGTGGAACAGTTTCCTGGGGAAAATCACCGAGGCCTTGACCGATTACCTGCTGGCTCAAATTGAGGTTGGAGCTCAGGCTGTGCAGTTGTTTGATTCCTGGGTGGGTGTACTCAATCCAGCAGATTACCGGGAATATGTCCTGCCCCATTCCCGGAAAATCCTCCAGGCGGCCCAAGGGACGGGGGTTCCGGTGATCCACTTTGGCACTAACACTACGACTTTGCTGCCGCTGATGAAAGAAGCCGGGGGTGATGTAATCGGCCTGGATTGGCGCCTTCCCCTCGACGATGGTTGGAAGATCCTTGGAGAGGATGTGGGGGTTCAGGGAAACCTTGATCCGCTGGCTTTATTTGCGCCCCGGGAAGTGCTGGCCCACAAGGTTCGGGATGTGTTGAATCGCGCTGGAGGAAAACCCGGTCATATATTCAACCTGGGGCACGGAATTTCTCGCCACACCGATCCCGGGCAGGTAAAAGCCGTTGTCGATATGGTTCACGAATGGACCTCAAGATGAAAATAGCGGTAGTCGGAGGAGGCAGCGCGGGATTGTCCGCCGCCCACTATTTGGAGAAGAACTGCCGCGAGAGATCTATCCAGGCTGAGATCACGGTCTTCGAGGCGGCGGATTACTGGGGCGGAAAGATCAAAACCATTGTGGAGGCTGGGTTCGTGATCGAGGGAGGGCCGGACGCCTATTTGATCACAAAACCCTGGATGCGTGAGCTTTGCCGGGAGCTGGGAATTGACCAGGGGCTGCACGGCACCAGTCCGGAACACACCGAGACCTATATCCTGCATCGAGGCAGCCTTACCTCCCTGCCTGCTGGTCTGACCATGACCATCCCGACAGAATTCTGGCCGTTGATCACCACCAGGCTGTTGACTCTCCCTCAAAAAATAAGGATGGGTTTTGATTTCTTTATCCCAGCACGAAATGGAAACAGTGATGAAAGCCTGGCGGGTTTTATCTCCCGCCGATTGGGCAGGGCGGCCTATGAGAACCTGGTTGGACCTTTACTAAGCGGGATTTATGCCGGCGATGGCGACCGTCTGAGCTTGAATTCCACCTTCCCGAATTTAGGAGAGATGGAACGGGAAAATGGAGGATTGATCAAGGGGGCACTCGCCTTGAAGGCAAAGCGGGCAGAGTTAGCTGAAAAACGCAATCCTGGCCAGGCGAAAGGGAGGTCGCGGAGCATCTT
>JANTFT010000083.1 GCA_024763275.1 Anaerolineales bacterium
TGATCGTGCCCATCGCTTTGGAGCAGGGCGGCAAATTCGCTATTCGTGAGGGTGGTCTGACGGTTGCGTCCGGCGTGGTCACCGAGATAATCGAGTAGGGATTTCCAAGAATTGAAGGTAGTAGATTATGGCTAGAAAAAAAGGTGTCAGACCGGTAATCACCCTGGAGTGCACGGAGTGCAACGAGCGGAATTACACGTCTGAGAAGAACAGAAGAAATGATCCGAATCGCTTGGAGCTGAATAAATTCTGCCCCAGGTGCCGGAAACATACACTGCATCGAGAGACGAAGTAAGAAATACCGGGCAGATCGCCTGTGCTGCAATACACAGGCGATCACCCGCTGCCCTACTTAGGCCAGTAGCTCAATTGGCAGAGCACCGGTCTCCAAAACCGGGGGTTGTGGGTTCGATTCCTACCTGGCCTGCCTATTTCATTTGCTTGACGCCGTCTTCTGGGGCGGCGTTTTGACCGTAAAAGGAGTTTGATGTGAGTCCACAAAAAACCCAAGCGCGAGGGATCCAGAAGTTTTACAGGGAGACAATCGCCGAGCTGAGAAAAGTAACCTGGCCAACCAAAGATGAAGCCATCAACCTGACTCGGGTTGTGCTGATAGTGATCTTCTTGATGGGCGCTTTCCTGGGTATTCTAGACTACCTCTTTACCCGGCTGTTTGGATTGATTCTGGGTGCATAAGAGAACATTAAGCCCCTCTGGGAAGTATCAACATGGATAATCAAGAAAACGAAGAGCGACTGGAAGAACTCCAGCAATCTGAAGAAAACCAGGACCTTGTCCAGGAACCGGCTGAGGAATGGGAACAGAATTCCCCGCTGGATCTTGCTGCTGAGGAAGAAGAATCTTCCACAGATGGGGAGGTCGGAACACCTGCCGTTGAACCGGAAGCTGTCGAGGAGCAGGAAGAGGAAATCCCGGCTGAGGTACAGGAAGATCAAATACCTGTGGACGAAGAGACTGAAGTTCCTGACGATATAGTTGAGGCAGCTGAAGAACCGGTATCCCTTGAGGAAACTCCCGCGGAACCAGGGATTGAAACTCCTGAGGTTGAGGTGATTGTTGAGGAGCAGGAAGAGGAAATCGTGATCCCCACTCCAGAGCAGGTCACCGACCAGCAGGTTTCTGATCCCTACAAGTCCGTGGAGGTCCAGGTAGAGCCGGTCGTGGATGACGACAGGGCCTGGTACGTGATTCACTGCTACTCTGGAAACGAGGATAAAGTGCGCCACAACATCCTGCAGCGCATCGAGTCCATGAGTATGGATGACCTGATCTTTGATGTGATTGTGCCCACCGAAGATGAGGTAAACATCAAGAATGGAGAACGACAGACAGTTGAAAAGAAGGTATTCCCGGGATATATTCTGGTAAACATGATTTTGACAGAAGAGTCCTGGTATATGGTCCGCAACACCCCCGGTGTGACCGGTTTTGTGGGCATGGGCAATGACCCAACCCCGCTGCAGCCGGAAGAAGTGGCTCGAATCTTGAAGCGCATGGAATCCGAGTCTCCCCGCATCAATGTCACCTTCCGCCAGGGCGAGCGGGTGCGCATTGTGGATGGACCTTTTGAAGATTTTTATGGTAAGGTAGCGGAAATAGACATGGAACGGGCCACAGTCCGGGTCATGGTCAATTTCTTTGGCAGGGAGACTCCGGTCGAGCTGGACTTCCTGCAGGTAGAAGAAGCCTAAGTATTATTTTTGTGGGAGGAGCCCCGCTCCGCTAAAACCACGAAGGAGTTAATTGTGTCTAAAAAAGTAAAAGCACAGGTAAGGTTGCAGATTGAAGCCGGCAAGGCAAATCCTGCCCCGCCGATCGGTCCGGCCCTGGCAGCTCACGGCATCAACCTGATGGCGTTCTGCAAGGATTACAATGCCCGGACATCTGACCGGATGGGCGACATCATACCGGCTGATATCACCATTTACACCGATGGTTCCTACAAGTTCACTCTGCGCACTCAACCCGCTGCGATCCTGCTGAAGAAAGCAGCCGGCATTGAGAAAGGCGCAGCCGAACCGAACAAGGAACCTGTCGGTGAAATTACTCGCGAACAACTGCGGGAAATTGCCCAAACTAAGATGCGGGATCTTAACGCAGTGGATATCGAAGGTGCCATGCGCCAGATCGAGGGCACCGCGAAGCAGATGGGAATTACAATTAAAGACTGATTTCTGGTGGGAGGATGGCAGACATCCGTTATGACCACAGGGAGTTGATGATGGCAAAACACGGAAGAAAATATCAGGAAGCATTTGAGAAAGTAGATCGAGACAAGAAGTACACCCCCCTGGAAGCGGTCACCCTGGCGAAGGAGCTTTCCTACGCCAATTTTGATGAGACCGTAGAGATCCATATCCGCCTGGGCGTTGACCCCAGACACGCAGACCAGATCGTTCGCGACCTGGTCAACCTGCCCCATGGACTCGGAAAAACTGTCAAAGTCCTGGTGTTTGCCCAGGGTGAAGATGCTACCCTGGCGCGAGAAGCCGGCGCTGATTATATAGCTGATGGGGATGAGCTGATCAATAAGATAGAAGGCGGCTGGTTTGATTTTGATGTCGCTATCGCCACCCCCAATATGATGGGCAAAGTCGGCAAGCTGGGTCCTGTGCTGGGACCCCGGGGCATGATGCCCAACCCTAAGGCTGGTACGATGGTACCGGGAGAGGATCTGCCGCGGGTGATCGAAGAAGCCAAAGCAGGTCGGATCGAATACCGGGTTGATAAGACCGCTAATGTTCACGTACCAATTGGAAAAGTATCCTTTTCAGCTCAGCAGTTACATGATAATATGGGTGCGCTGATGGAGTCCCTGGTCTCTAACAGGCCGGCGGCTACCAAAGGCCAGTATGTCAAGAAAGTTGTTGTTGCCACCAGCATGGGACCAGGAATTATTGTCGACCCCGTACTGGCATCAGAAATGGAAGGGATTTAGAACCGTCCGTTTCGCTGAAATTTGTAAATAACAAATAATTTTTACCAGAGAAAGCTGGTGCCCCCCAGGGGCTTAATTCCCAGCCCAGGTAGAAGAGCTTTATTCAAGAGATTGGAAAAGTCTTTACCTGTCTGGCCCGGTAAAGACTTTTTGTTATCTAAGCAGGACTGAACCCGATTGAAGGAGGTGAAATACTTTGGCTATTTCAAAGAAGGAAAAGCAGGAGCTCGTAGCCCAGTACAAGAAATGGGTAGATGAAAGTGACGGATTGATTCTGGCGAACTACCACGACTTGTCTGTCAAGGATATCAGTAATCTTCGGAAGGAGATTCGTGAATCCGGTGGCGAATTCCACATTATCAAGAATACCCTGGCAAAACGGGCGTTCGAGGAAAGCGGCAGGGAATGGGCGGAAGGTGTTTTTAATGGCCCAACTGCCCTGGGAATTTCCTATGAAAACCTCTCTGGTCTCGCCAAGGCGCTGAAGGAATTTGGCAAGAGAACTGGCACCATTGAGATCAAGAGCGGCTACCTGGCTGCAAAGCTGGTTACCGCAGAGGAAATCTACGCCCTGGCAGATCTGCCCTCCATGGATGAGATGCGGGCTAAACTGCTCAGTACCATTGCAGCCCCGGCTTCCAAACTTGTCCGCACCCTGGCAGAGCCCGGCCGCCAGATCGCAGCTGTGATCAAATCCTATTCAGAACGCGAAGCAGCTGCCTGAGAAATCGATTAATAGAATTGGCAAAATTGCCGTTATAAGGAGAAAAAAATGGCTGATATCAAGAAAATCAAAGATGAACTGAGCAAACTTACCGTTCTGGAAGCAGCTGAGCTGGTTACCATGCTGGAAGAGGAATGGGGAGTATCCGCTGCCGCACCAGTGGCTGTTGCCGCTGTGGCTGGAGGTGGTGAGGCAGCTGAAGCTGCTGACGAAAAGACTGAATTCGACGTCATCCTCAAGGATGCCGGTCCCAAGAAGATCGAAGTCATCAAAGCTATCCGGGCCATCACCAGCCTGGGTCTGAAGGATGCCAAAGAAATGGCCGAAGCTGCTGGATCAAAGATCCTGGAAGCAGCTGGTAAAGAAGCGGCCGAAGAGGCCAAGAAACAGCTCGAAGAAGCTGGTGCTGTTATCGAGCTTGCTTAATCACTCAAACGGGTTCAGAAAGGCTGCCCGGGAGAAATCCCGCGGCAGCCTTTTGCTTTTAAACAGCAAGGGACTAAGTCCTTCCTAAGGACTTAGTCCCTTTAAGGCTGGCTCTGACGGGCCAATTTGCAGAGGGTCGAACCGCCGCTGGCCAGCCACTCTTCCAACCTGGAGCTGGACCCTAAACCGCTGCGGGCATCCTTGTAGATACCCAGGCCCCAGTAAACATAGCGCCGGGTTTCTTCCGGCCAGCTTTCCTGAGAACGACCAGCGGCTGTGATGCCGCCGTTGTAGCCAGCCAGGGCTAATCGGGGGCTGCCACCGGCTTCCTGCGCCTGGCGCAGGTATTTCAATCCCCGATGGGCGTTGGTTTCTGGTTGAAAGGGGTCCTCTCCGGCCTTAAAGTGGTAGGGCATGACCTGAAAGAGCCCCAGAGCACCAGAGCTGGAAACTGCGCCGGCATACCCGCAGGACTCGATCTGCATCACCGTGGCAATCAGGTTTGGGTCAAGCTGGTAAGCGATGCCCCAGGCCAGAATGCTTTCCTCCCAGGCCTGAACCTCCGGTGTGAACAGGGGAGCGATGCCCGCTCGGTCAGGAGCTGCTTCCTGAAGAGGTTGATTGGGACTGCCTGCCTGGGCGGTATCGATCCGGGTCAAGCCAAAGGCTAGCAGCGCACTGACCAAGACCACTGCCAGTGGCGGGATCAAGAACCGGCGCAAGCAGCCGGTGGAACGGGATTCGGCTGCCTGCGCTGAAGAAAAGGAGGAAGGAGAAGAAACGGTCATTTGCTTTTAATACTGCTGCTTGCTGCTGGCCGAGAGGGGCTGATAAGTGGGCTCGCGGCGCGGCGCCCGGGAAACCGGTTTGGGGGCCGGTCGGTAGCCTGGGACAGGAGCCTTGCGGCCCGCTGCCGGGGCTTTTTTGGTCCGGGGTCTGAACTCCACCGCCAGCTGGTCTCGACCGAAGTAGCGCTCCCCGGCCACGC
>JANTFT010000084.1 GCA_024763275.1 Anaerolineales bacterium
AATCCGGAAGACCCCACCAGTATACAGTTTGCCTTTAAATCGGATTTGACCGGAAATGCGGGATTCTTGTGGAGCGTGTGGGCGGATGAGGGGCTACGGGACCCGGCTCTGGCAGATTACAATGACCATTTCAGCTTTGAAAAGGCCGGCAGCCCGTATCCTGATCACCAGTACTATCCTATCCAGGAGATCAACCTGCTGGACAGCACCTGCCGCTCCTGGTACGGCTTTGAACCCCAGGGCAACGAGGTGGGCCTGTGCCAGATCTACGCCCCGGGAGAAGGCCACCGGCTGTGTTTAAGGTATTCGGTCGGCAATGTTTCCTTTACTCAATGTTCTGACGTTTGTGCCCCAGAATGTACTGCGGTAGGGAAGATATCCGAAAGCCTGGATTCGTACTGCGAACCCTGCACGCTGCCCGAATAGGTAGCCGAAGACGAGCAGGGCAGGCGCGTTGCAAACCTGCTCTGTTTATTTCTACCTATCTGAGGAGAGAATTCTTTTAGTATAATAGGCGGTGTTGGAAATCAGTATCAAGGATGCTGATATCTATCAGCGTGGCAGTAAAAGACAGGAGAAAGAATGCGCAGGTCAGTTTTCATCTGGGCGGCTGTAGCCCTGGCGGTCATACTTGGTTTAGCGGGATGTAATTTCGGTTCAACGGGAGGTTCCCTGACTCTGGATGAGGCCATCCAGGCCGGAGTACAGGCCACCCTGACCAAAGAGGCCTGGTTGGCCGGTGTGGAATCTGCCCGCAAGACGGCTATCGCCGAGGAGGGGGACTCCTCTGGTACCGGTGAGAGCAGCGGCCCTCTGATCACCCCCACGCCCACCCAGCGGCCGACCCTGGAACCCAGCCTGACGCCCACCCTCAAACCTGCCGCAGCCCATCTGCAGTTCCCGGGGACGATCAAGGAGAGGGTGGATACTTATCTGGTGGATTACAATTCCAGCGACTACGCCGAAGAAGGTGTGACCTACGGTGACTCGTACAAGACCAATGTCCTTGAGCGTCCATTTACCTCTGAGGTGATGGTCTATCAGGGTGGTATTGATATCATCAGGGTTAACCTCAAGGTCAGCGATACCTGGACATATGCCATCATCTATCTGGCGGAGAACCTGCCCACAACCGGGACCATGAAGTACGGTTTGGAGCTGGATCTTGATGAGAACGGCCGGGGGGATTATCATATCCAGACCAGCCTGCCTACCAGCCTGGAGTGGACCGTGAATGACGTGCAGGTCTATGAGGACCTGGACAATGATGTTGGTGGGCTGAGCCCGATGAAAATCGACCCCCCTGATAATAGCCTGAATGGTTACGAAACCCTGATCTTCGACAGCGGAGAGGGGGAGGACCCGGACCTGGTATGGGTGCGCCGGAATCCTGATGATCCTACCAGCCTGCAGATCGCTTACAAGACCGACCTGATCGGACTGACCGGTTATATGTGGAGCGCCTGGGCGGATGATGGCCTCAAAGCTCCTGAGTACCGGGACTACCACGACCGCATCTCTGAGGAAAGCGCCGGGAGTCCCTACCCGGGTAGCCCGCTCTATCCCATCAAAAGGGTATACTCTTTCGACAGCACCTGCCGCTCCTATTTCGGCTTCACCCCCACCGGGAATGAACCAGGCCTCTGCCCCTGACAGCCAGCAGAGGAAGGCGGAATCCATCCTGATGAAAACAAAGGGGCTGTCTAAAAAGTCAGCCCCTTTGTCGTTCTCAGGATCGATCACTTAGCGCCGGGATCGGAGCACCAGCAGCGATAGGTCATGTCCATCCAGGGTGGAGGATCGGGATAACCAGCATGAGAAGCGGTGCAGGTGCACCATTCGATGTTCTCGTCACCTCCATCTTCCCCACCATAGTCCCCATAGAGATCCTTGTAGTACTGGATCAGCTGATTCCAGTAGTCCCCGCTGTAAAACGGTTCCACAGAAACCGGGTCATTGGGATCGTAAAGGGGCTGGCCTGCCAGCTCGGAGTTCTGGGCCAGCTCCAGAGGCAGGGTGGGTGGGAGCTCCTCAAGAGGGGCGGCGTCCTCTCCCCCGCTGGTTCCAGTGGTCTGGGTCTGGGCAGCGGCGCCTTCGGTTTCTGCCCCAGCGGCATCAACAGACGGCCCCATCTGTTCGGCCAGGGCCGCCAGCTGTTCCACACTGGAGAGCAGATATTGATCACAATCGCCCGCGACAGCGGGATCGCAGTAGGTTCGAATGCGGGGCTTACAGAAATGGCGGATCGTCGGCCGACGCCCGCAGGGCATCAGGTCGCAATTTGTATAGGCAATGCAGCTCAACCTGGCGCGGGAGCAGCCTTCCCGGGTGATGATATTGCAGCCGGAGGTGAAGGTGCAGCCTTCCCCACTATCCTGATCGCAGCCATCAGGGATAGCGCAGCCCAGGCCAGATTTGATGTCGCAGCCCAGATTGTACTTTTCGATCATCAGCAGGATTTCCGGGGCGAAGATATCCGGGATTCTTTTGTAATAGCGGTACCACAGCTTATAGCGTTTATACGCCGGGCTGCTGCGCGCAATATTGATAAAAGCAGCCTGTTCGGCCTGATCGCTGGCCTCTTCCAGGAACTCTTCCCGCTCCTCAACCGGGAAAATAGTATAGAGAGTTTGGGTCTCAGATAGAGCTCCTTCCTCGATGAAAGAGTATCCGTAAAAGTCAAGCTCGCTGGCATCCTGCCCCGTCCGGCTTTCCGCCAGCAGACCGGCAGCCATATCGAGCATGCCCTCCAGCTCAAACTCATCTTCGATGTTGTCCCTGAACGGCAGTTCGAACTGGGTCAGCTGGCCGGTGGGAGGAGTGGTCTTGATCATCACCAGATCCTCGTCGACGATCTCCAGGGCGTAGTAATCCGGCAGCACGCTGCCAGCGTAGCTGAAGAGAACTTCGCCCTCCAGCTCTTCCCGCATAGAGGCACCGAAGACGATCCGATCCTCGTCGGGAATCGTTTCCGCCTGATCAAGGGGAAGGGCGTGATCGGGGTTGTAGGGAAGATCGATCAGGGTGGTCATCAACCACAGCTGGAAGAGCGATTCCGGGTTGGGCAGGGGGACGGTGGTTACCAGGGCTGCGCCATCCAGGACCCGGCCGATCACCCACTTGGTGCCGGCCTCGAAGTCGAATTCGCTCTGGACCAGTTCGAAGTCTGTAAATCCTTCCAGACGGATCAGACTGCTGTCCGGGAATAGAATCAGGGCCAGCCCACCGGGTGAGATCTGCAGCCGGTCCCCGCTTTCCAGCCACAGGCCGGTGTCTGCCAGGTTCCAGCTTTCCCCATCATCGTGGGAGACCCGGACATCCCCGGCGTAGACCAGCAGGGTAGTTTTGGCCTCTGCGGTCGCAAAGAACTCATCTTCCGGGGCGGTGTTTCCGGAATCATCCGCTTCTGGAGTGACTGTGGCGGAGGGTTCCTCGATGCTGGCCTCCTCAGCGGTCTCAGATGGGCTGGTGGCAGTTGCGGGGGTGGCTGATGGGGAGGAACAGGCCGCCAGAACAGCGGCGGTCAACAGGAGTGTCAACAGGAGAGAGGTTCTTTTCCGGTTCATAATTCCTCTTGGTGATGCAGGGTAAATTGATTGGGATGGTTCAAATCCAGGCGGGGCATACAGTGAATTGTAAAAGAAAATAACCTAAAAATACCTTTGATTCAGGGACCTAAAAAAACTGTAATGTATTTCTCGGGAATCTTCCGGTTTCCCTTCTTCCAGATGGAACTTTCATTCCAGGGAATCAGAGCAGCGAAATCCTACAACGTTGAAAGAGGAAGCCGGTTGGTCCCATTCTCTGTAGGATACGCGTGCGTGGTAGGAATCGGTAAACCACCCACCACCGCGCATGACACGGTGCAGCCCTATTGCAGGGCCGGGGGGATTTTCTTCTGGAGAGATAAAATAATAATAACTCAAGTAGTGGTCAGATACCCACTCCCAGACATTACCAGCCATGTCGTACAGCCCATACCCGTTGGGCGCATAGTTCATAATCGAGGTAGTTCCTCTACTGTTGCACTCCAGATCATCATCGAATCTTGCTCCGTTCTCCGCTTTATTTTCGCAAACAGGCAGTGAATCCCCCCAGGGATAATTTTTTCCATCCAAACTACCCCGAGCTGCCTTCTCCCACTCTGCTTCAGTGGGAAGTCTTCTTCCTGCCCACTCGCAGTAGGCCCGGGCTCCATACCAGGAGACATTGACTACCGGGTGGTCAGAAAAGACAGGTTCAACAACCCAAGTATCACCGACCAATTCGATGGGTTGAATTTCATCTGCTGTATTCAGCCAGGGAGACTTGCCTTCTTCCTGGTTGCCCTGATCATTCAGGAAAGCCACGAATTGACTGTTGGTCACTTCATGTTCATCCATCCAGAACCCGTCCAAATCCACCATGTGGACTGGCCGCTCATTTATTACACCAGACTCACTTCCCATCAGGAAACTTCCCTGTGGAATATAGACCTGGACCATTTCATCAGCCGGAGAGACCTGGCTGGAACCTGCAGGGAGATTCAGCGTGACAGGTTGCGAGGAGCTTGTTTTCTGGGCCAGCAGCTGTGGGACCCTTCCTTGCAGCAGCAGACCGACCAGCACTGCTGTCAGGAGCATCCCGATCACGAGCAAGATCCGTTTAATGTTAAGTTTTCTGGGCCTTTTTGAATACTTTGGTGGTAACTTAATCTGCTTTTCATCGAGCTTTGTTTCCAAGATTAAAGATATACTTTTAGCTAGCTCCTTGAGGTGGGACTCCCAGGAGGGATCATAGGCATCCAACCAATGCCGGGATGATAAATGCAGTTTCATGGCTCCTGCAGGTTCCAGGTTCTC
>JANTFT010000085.1 GCA_024763275.1 Anaerolineales bacterium
GATCCGGACCTGGTAGGCTTCTTCGTGCCCAGCAAGTACCGCTGGTATATGAAGACGAACACTGTCGATGGCTGGAGCGGAGTGGTGGATTTCGGCTGGGGGGGTGTCCCGGAGCTGATGCCGGTGGTGGGGGATTGGGATGGGGATGGGGAAGACACAGCCGGCTTCTACAAACCCTCCCAGTGGAAGTGGTTCCTCAAGAATGACCAGAGTGATGGCTGGTCTGGAGTGACCAGCTTTCAGTGGGGCGGCAACGCCGAGATGATCCCCATCGCCGGTGATTGGGATGGGGATGGCGACGACACAGTGGGCTTCTTCAAGCCTTCCACCTCGGAGTGGTTCCTGAAAACGAATAATAACGGCGGTTGGACAGGCTTTACGACGGTGGTATTCGGCGGAGCCCCCGGCAACATCCCCATCGTGGGGGACTGGGATGGGGACGGGGACGACACGATCGGCTTTTTTGTGCCCTCTTCCAACAAGTGGTGGCTGAAGAACAACTTGACCGACGGCTGGGGAGGGGTGACAGGCTTCAACTTCGGCACGGCTGCAGCCATGGAACCGGTAGTGGGTGACTGGGACGGAGATGGCGACGATACAGTAGGTGGGTATGTGGCCAGTAAGTACCGCTGGTTCTTGAAGGACGACCAAGTAAGCGGCTGGTCCAATGTCAGTTTGATCAAATTTGGAACCACGGCTGGAGCCACTCCCATCGCGGGGAAATGGGGTTCATCCTCGGGTGGGACCTGCTATACGCTCTCGCGGTACTATACGGGTACAGGTTCAGCTCCAACTGCCTCACCCAGCAACTCCACAGGCTGTTCGTCCGGACAGTATACTGCTGGTCAGGCGATCACTTTGACGCCCCATCCGGCTACTGGTTGGGGGCTGGATTATTGGACCGGGACCAACTGTACTTCCTGCTCCTTCTTTACCATGCCGGCCAGCAGCCACAGTGTCACAGCCCATTACGAGCAGACCACCCCGACAACCTTAAGGATCAGTAATGATCTCTACGGCGGTAGTGGCATGAATTTGTATAATTCGCTGCTTTGGATCAGAACAGCGGCTCATTGCAGTGATTTTACCTTCTCTGGCACTCACCCCTCATCTGGGACAGAGTATCTCTATCCGTTTGAGACTACTTCTGACGCGGGAAATACCCTGGCGCTCCAGACTGGCTATTATCTGGATTTCGATGTCAGCGGGATCCCGCTGGCTTCTGACGGCAGTTACTGCGTGTTGATAGAAGCAGGTTGGTGGGATACTATCTTTAACATCAGTCCTCCCTATAATTTCCTGTACTATGAAAAGACTCCTACGAACTGCCTGTGCTGTGATGGAGTATCGACATGCCAGAAGTGGGCCGAAATTCAAGTTACCAAACCTTACGGAGATCCGGAGGTAATCAATGTGGGTGATTTCCTGCCGGACTATGGTTGGAATGGAACCGCATTTTGCCCCTAACTAAACAATTAGTTAATTCGCTGATTCGCCCAGGGCTCCCCCGGCCGTGGGCGAATCTGTTATTCCCCTGAAGTTTCCAAACACAGAGGAATCTTTCTCATTTCCCAAACTGTCATGGAAAATAACCTGATAGCCATTTAACTGCCTGGTCTGCAAGGATTGCCCTGGCAGCATTCCCCTATCAGCACCGCGGATGAATCAGGAAAATTGATTGTCAACTGTGTAACCGGGTATAAATTGGTATAATCGAGATGTTCTGCATGTTTCACTCAAAAGACATGGGGGGGGCGGGAAAGTAAGGTTTGTTTTCCTGCTTTCAGGATTATTAGCGATTATCATGAGAACATTTCTTGGTCTGGGCGCTCAGCGGACAGCCACAACCTGGTTATTTGAGTGTTTGCGTTCTCACCCTGAGATTTTCATGCCTGATGAGAAAGAGCTTCAGTATTTCAGCTCCCTGGCAGGGGGCAATAACGCCCAGCAGGGCTTTGATTGGTACAGCCGGAAATTGAACCTGTCCGGGAACCAGAAGGTTTCCGGGGAAATTACCCCGGAGTACCTGCTGGACCCCGCAGCCCCTCTCCGGATCAAAGAAACCCTGGAGCACCCCAGGCTGTTCGCTTGCGTCCGGGAGCCAGTTTCCCGGGCAGTGTCGGCTTACCGAAAGGGGCTGAGAGAGAATAACTGGGATTGTTCCCTGGCTGAATTTCTTGAGAATAACCTGGATTACTGTCTGGATCGGGGTCTGTATTCCATCCAGCTCCAGAGATACCTGGATCAATTCCCACGCCAGGACATCCGCATTATGGTTTACGATGATATAGCGTTCGATCCTGGGTCCTTCATTCGGGAGATCTATCAATTCCTGGGAGTCGATCCGGATTTCATCTCACCCATGGTGGATTTCAAGTTTAACATCGGCGTGTCACAGCGGCGGGAAGGGGTCCGGGCAATCGTATTTCTCCGGGACCTGGTGTATAAGCTGTTAGGCCAGGTTGGGCGGGACAGGATCGTCAAAGCCATTCAAAGGACAAAGCTGGGAAATCGCTGGATGCAGGGCTTCTTGGATCCTGACAGCTTGAACGGAGCAGGGGATCAGCAGCTGCTGAAAGGTTACCGGGAATTCTTCAGGGATGACGTCCAGAAAACCAGCTTGTTGTTAGGGCGGGATTTAGTATCACTTTGGGGCTATGACAACTGAGCGAATTATGAGATTTACCAGATCAAGTGAGGTCGATTATGACTGGAAATAGTCCTTCAACTGAAGCTTATGAGTTGGATTTGAGAGCAACCCTGGTTTTGCTGCGTAAAAATTGGGCTTTTATTCTGCTCTTTATGATTGTGGTGGTCTTTTTGTTTGCCTCAGCGCTGGTATTGCTGGGCAGTGAGCAGGAGTCGTACAGTGAGACCATCCAGTATTTTTCAAGTTCCCTCCTGGCATCGGTAGATGTGAAGCTGCTACCGGAGCTGTTTACCGGCGAGAGGGTGCTCTCCAGGGTGTACGAACTGGATCCGAATCCAGATAAGGGCAGTTTTGACGATTATCAAAGCCAGTTTACGGCCTCGGTGGTTCATGATGATGCGGTCTCTGTCAGGGTCAGCGGCCCTGACCCTGCTGAGACCCAGCGGCTGATAAATATCTGGCTGGAAATCATTGATGAGGACGTCCTTGCCCCCTTTAGATACTCCAGGCAGGACATTCTCACTACCAGGATCCAGGAAAAATTGGCTGATTACCAGGCAGCCAACCAGGATTACCAGGATTATTATGACGAGGCCGGGATCGAAGAGAAGCGCCAGCAGTTCACTGAGCTGCAGATCTTGATCAACAACTACAGCCTCCAACAGGTTGATCTGCGCTTGCTGATGTCTTCTATCCAAACCCTGCGAAAGGACCTGGAGGAGGGAGACTCTCCGTTATCACCTGCGAATTTACTGCTCTTGGAAAATATCCTGACAGGCTTTTCTCCCGATAATCTTGTCATCGATACAGGGGAACAGCTCTATTCTGAAAAAGTCCTTGATTCTCCGCCAACGCGCTCTGAGGTATTGTCCTTGCTGACCGGGCTTGAGCGCTATGGGGAATCGCTGATCGAGTTCCAGGTGGCGGAGCAGAGCGAAGCCAGCGAGCAGATTGCGGTTCTAAGAATGGAGGTAGAGCAGGATCCCCGTTTATTGGAACTTGAGGAATTGGCAAACTTCCAGAAGAGAGAATATCTGAACGCTGTGGGCGAGCTGGAGGACCTGTCTGATGAGGGCTATTCCGTTTCCTACTCCTGGGGAGAGCCCGAATTATCCATGTGGGAGAAGCTCTCAATTATCCATCTGGCTGTGATTGCGCTGGCCGCGATTCTGGCGGCGGTATTCTTCCTGATTGTCCGGGATTGGTGGAGGCAGTATTTGTAAATGGCTTCCAGGCTCAGCGGCCATGGACAGCGGGCAGCTCCAGGGAGAGGTGTTCTCTCAGGAGCCTGGCCAGGAGAGCCCGCTTGAAAAGCAGGTTAGAATGGTTCTCTGCCGATGGTTTTTTTCCCGGCATTCCCGGCATTCCCGGCTGACCAAAATTTGTTTAGAGTGATTAACCACATGAAAGAAGAAAACATCCAGGAGCTTTCGGAAGGGCTGTCAATATCCATAGTCGGAAAATTCGGCGGGAGAGGTATTGATCTATTAATCCAGGTCCTTCTGGGCAATCTCTTGACAGCGGCGGCTTTTGGTTTGTACACAATTGTGGCCACCTTGCTGAGAATACTGGGCAATATCGCTTCTTTTGGTTTGGATAAGGGAGTGATTCGTTTTGGCGCTCAATACTGGAATCAGCGCTCTACAAGATTCAGAGATGTGGTTTTCCAGAGCGGCACCCTTTCTCTCCTTACCGGGGGCATACTGGGGGGATCCCTGTTTCTGGCGGCTCCATTTATCGCTGAAAACATCTATCAGAATTCCCAGTTGACACCGCTTATACGAGTGGGGTCGATCTATTTGATTTTCTTTTCAGCCGCCCGGGTCATCTCGAGCTCTTCCCGGGTGGCCAAGAAGTTCTCCCTGGCGGTTTTTGGATTCGAGTTTGGGTTTCCTGCCGCTGAATTGGCCCTGATTGGTCTGTTTATCACGCTCGGTTTGACCGTCACCAATGCTCTTTGGGCTAAAATCGCTGCTATTGCAATCTCGTTCCTTGTCAGCGCTATTTTCCTGGTTTCTATCGTTAAAAAAGCAGATCTCCGTTCTGAGAAGACGATCAAGCTTGGTAAATCCTTGCTGCTTTATTCTTTCCCGGTGTCTCTGGCGGGAATTCTATTCAATACCCTACTGTCAAGTGATCGCCTGATCCTTGGCTATTTAATGTCCGA
>JANTFT010000086.1 GCA_024763275.1 Anaerolineales bacterium
TCTTCCATGATAACCGTGCTCCCGGCCACAGAGAACGGGCAGGGAGAGGATGGCTCAGTCTGCCCGCTGACGCGCATCTTTTCCAGATCCCGGTTGGGACTGAAATCCCAGGTGTGGGTGACAAAGAGCACAAAATCGGTGAGTTCCTGAGGACAGGCCAGGGCTACGAGTTCCAAATCGGAGTCATCGGCGGACTGATTCGCACCCTCACCGCCAGATTCCAGAGCCTGATCCTGAGAGGTATATTGATCATCGCCCTCCGGGGGAGTGCTGGCTCCCTGCAGGTCCCCGCACCCGGCAATAATCAGGCTCAATCCGAATATCAGGACCAGGGCCAGACGGATCTTGGAGCGGATAGTTGAGAGAGACATGGTATGCTCCTTTACCTGATAGCAGGCAAACATTAAACGGTTCTGTTCATCCTTTAAAAAAACTCTGTCCTATATTTTACACGGAAAACAGGCAAACTTAATCCCTTTAACGGGGTATTGGAGCCTTTTCGGTCGCTTGAGAAGCCAACGTTCTGGTTGGATGGGAGAAGTGATGAAGGTCACGGCCTTCCCACGCTTCTCAGATCTGCAGTTCGACCACGTCTTCATCTTCCAGCACGTGGTCGCGGCTGACCATCTGGCCCGGGAATTCGGCGCTGCTGCCCCAGATCTTGGCTGATTTGAGATTTTCCTGGAAATCCTTGTGGACCTTGCCGGCAAAGTCGGCCAGGCGGATGCCTTTTTCAACTACAAAGGGGGCTGACCTGTCGACCTCTTTCCCGGGAGCCCTGGAGTAGACCCGGATCACGCCCAGAGCCTCAAAGATAGCCCTCTTGAGGGCATCCAGGTTATGGCCGGTCTTAGCGGAAGCCGGGATCAGCGGATGGTCGCCCTCCAGCAGCTCCTGGAAGATCTGGTAGTGCTCAGCGTACTCTTCGCTGTCGTATTTGTTGACCATCACCAGGCAGGGCACATGCAGCGTAAAGTTTTCGTTTTCGACCTGGCCTTCCAGATAGCGGGGAGCGATGCGGTTCTCCAGCAGCTTCTGGATCACGAACTCCAATTCCTGGACCGGGTTGGCATGGAGGTCGATCATGATCAGCACCAGGTCCGCCCGCCGGATCAGGTTGAGGAATTCCGGGTCGAT
The DNA here is from genome assembly GCA_024763275.1 of Anaerolineales bacterium. GTDB lineage: Bacteria > Chloroflexota > Anaerolineae > Anaerolineales > UBA11858 > B10-G9. The sequence continues at coordinate 1,138 of JANTFT010000086.1, forward strand.
GTAGTCCTCGCTGAAAGGAGGTGTATCGATCAGCTGCACCTGAATATTCTCGATGGCCATCATGCCGGGGGTGGGGGTCCAGGTGGTGAAGGGCACCTCGGAAACCTCCGGATCGGCGTTGGTCTGGGACGCCACCAGGCTGGACTTGCCCGCGTTGGTACAGCCGATGATCACTACCTGGCCGGCACCTTCCCTGTTGATGTGGTAGGGAGAAGCCTGTTTTTTCGTGCCTTTTTTGGAGCTGGAGGCAGTTTTCAGTTTGGAAAGCTTTCTGCGCAGATCCGCCCGGAGATGATCAGTGCCCTTATGCTTGGGGATGGTGCTGAGCATCTCTTCCAGGTACTTGACCTTGTCCTCAGTCGTGGTCGCCGACCGGAAGCGCTCCTCGGCATTGAAATAATCAGCTGGAAGGTTGGTTGGCATAGGTTTTCAGGCCTGGACTAGTAGTTCCATTTTACCCCATAGCGTCCCGCCTGGCCCGGCCTACCTTACGTTTTTCTTAAGCACTGATTTTCATAATCATCTAAAATCAGGGTAGCAAGGATAAATGGACATCGACATATGATCAAACTATTACTGGCTACCAACAATCAAGGGAAGCTGGCCGAACTGCGTTCGCTCCTGGCCGCGCTCGACCTTGAATTGCTTTCCCCTACCGACCTGGGCCTGGATCTGCATGTCAAGGAACGGGGCTTGAACTACATGGAAAACGCGGTCCTCAAGGCGGCCATCTTCGCGGACGCCTCCCGGCTGTGGACCCTGGCGGATGATACTGGACTGGAAGTGGAAGCGCTGGATGGAGCCCCGGGGCTGTATTCAGCCCGCTACGTTCCCCAACCCGGCGCTACTGACAAGGACAGGCGTATCTATCTGATCAAGAACCTGAAAGACCACCCCCGCCCCTGGAAAGCCGCCTTCCACTCAGTGATCGCTCTGGTAGGTCCGGAAGGCTCACCCATCGTCACCCGGGGTGTCTGCCAGGGAGATATCATCCCGGAAGACCGGGGACACGGCGGGTTCGGATACGATAAGATCTTCCGCCTGGCCGAAAATGGCCTGACCATGGCTGAGCTGACCCCTGAGCAGAAAAACCAGGTCAGCCATCGAGCGCTGGCGGTCAGGAAGCTGACCCCCATTCTGGAGAACCTGATCTCCAACGAACTCTACACCTAGAATGAAAGGGCGGGGAGAGAGGAAAAAGGGTTCCAGTGTGAAATCTGCCAGGTTTTAGGTTATGATATAGATTATTAACCTCTGATAAATTGGATTGAGAATGGTATCGGTACAGGAATTCTGGATCATCCTTGGTTTGGCTGTGGTCATCTCCCTGCTGCTGGGAGCGGGAGGTGCCTATCTGCTGCTTCCCCGCCAGTCAGCCAGCCAGGAAGAAGCGCCTAAGCCCCGCAGAAGGAAAGACGAAGAAAAGTCCCAGGAGCGCATCAAGCGCATGTTCGCCCTCATCACCGATCTGACTGTTACCCTCAACTATTCCAGGGTGCTTGAAAAAAGTCTCGATGCCGCTTTCCTGGCCCTGCGCATCTCAAACCTGCCCACCGACCGCCTGATCAGCGCGGTATTGCTGTTTGCCGAAGAGGAAATGGCCGTACCCGACCTGGTAGTGGCCTATGGACGGGGCCTGCCCCGCCCGGATATGAGCACCCGGGTTCCCGCTGTGAACGGGCTGCTGGAACGGGTCATCGAAACCGGCGACCCCCATCTCACTAACGAGCTGGGAACCGATCCTGAGCTGAAGCAGTTCATTTCCTTCCGGGCCTGCCAATCAGGCTACTGCATCCCGCTGCGGGCCGGCCTGGACACCTTTGGCGTTATCCTGTTTGGCCACCCTGACAAGGACTACTTCACCGAGGACGCCCAGGAAGTGATCAACACCATCGGCCACCAGGCCCAGATTGCCATGCAGAACGCCCATCTCTTCCAGGAGCTGAAAACCGAGCGCGACCAGATCATCAAGGCTCAGTCTGAAGCTCAGCGCCGCCTGGCCCGGGCTCTGCACGACGGCCCCACCCAGACCGTGGCGGCCATCCCCATGCAGATCAGCCGGGCCCGTCACCTGCTCAGCAAGGACGTCACCGCCGCTGGTGAGGCCCTCTACCAGACCGAGGAATTGGCCCGCCGCACCTCCCGGCAGCTGCGCCATATGCTCTTCACCCTTCGGCCCCTGGTGCTGGAATCGGAAGGCTTGATAGCGGCCCTCAACTCCATGGCCGAAAAGACCAAGGAAACCTTTAATCAAACCGTGATCATCCAGTGCGACCCCGAGCTGGTGGACGAGCTGGACATGAACAGCCAGACCGTGATCTTCACCATCGCCGAGGAAGCGGTCAACAACGCCCGCAAACACGCCCAGGCGGAACACATCTGGGTCAAGGTCACCCGGCTGCAGTCCGATCTGGCCTTCCTGGAGATCGAGGATGATGGCAAGGGCTTCCTGGTGGATGACGTGATGGGCAACTATGATGACCGGGGCAGTCTGGGCATGCTCAACATGCGCGAGCGCGCCGAGCTGGTCCAGGGCGTCTTCCATGTCAAATCCATACCCGGCGAGGGCACCCAGATCCAGGTGGTGCTGCCGCTGACCCCGGATGCCGCAGATCGCCTGCGCCTGATCTGAGATCAGCAGTTTTCCCGTCTTGTATGTCGGGGCGACGCGATGCGTCGCCCTTTGTTGTACAATCGATAACATGCCCTATCTCAGCGAGCTCTACTACCAGGCCTACCAGGCCGCCGATCCTGACCGCAAATCCCTGATCCTGATCCACGGGGCAGGTGGGGACCATCTCTCCTGGCCCAGCCAGCTGCGGCGCTTGAGCGGCTACCGGGTCTTCACCCCGGACCTGCCGGGCCACGGCAAGTCCCGCGGCCACGGTCTGCAGCGGGTCTCTGATCACGGCACGGCCCTCGCCGCCTGGATCCGCTCCCTGGAACTGCCTAGGGTCTTTCTGGCCGGGCACTCTATGGGGGGGGCGGTCGCCCTCTGGCTGGTTGTCAACCATCCCGAACTGTTCCGCGGCCTGGCCCTGATCAGCACCGGGGCCCGGCTGCCTGTCAACCTGACCCTGATCGAGGAGCTGGCCGCGCCCCAGGGCCAACCCGCCGTGGTGGACAGGATCTGCCGCTGGTCATTCAGCCCGGGAGCGCCAGACTCGCTGATCCAGGGGGTCCGGAAAAGCATGCTGGGGATCCGCCCCTCAGTGCTGAGCGGAGACTTCCTGGCCTGCGATGCCTTCGATCTCAGCCAAGAGCTGGGAAAGATCGCCCTGCCGACCCTGGTGCTGGTCGGGGAGACCGATAAGATGACCCCGCTGCGCTTCTCGGAAGAGCTGGCCGGGGGCATTCCCGGGGCGGAGCTGGAGATCATCCCCGATGCAGGCCACATGCTGCCCCTGGAAGCGCCAGAGCTGGTGGCGGAGCGCCTGCGGGCTTTCCTGGAGCGGGCCCAGGGGGAGGGCAGTATTGCCTAATCAGGGAGGAGGTTGTATAATGTTTAGCCGATGGGCGGTTAGCTCAGTTGGTTAGAGCGTTGCGTTGACATCGCAAAGGTCGTTGGTTCGAGTCCAATACCGCCCACTTACACGGACCCATCTCGAACCTCATAGCGAGGCTGTAGAGCAGTTCCTGGCCATGCTCCGATTTGAGCAGAA
>JANTFT010000087.1 GCA_024763275.1 Anaerolineales bacterium
ATCAAATATGGCGGCTCAGAAGCGACTGAACATGCTGATCCTGACCTGAGCGGGCAGTTCATGTACAATAAATCCTGGACCATTTATAGCGAGAACATGATTGACTTACCTCCAGCGGATTAAGCAAGCCTGCTCTGCAGCTTCTCACAATCTCGAGGATGCCCACCCCTGATCGCGTGGACATCCTTTTTTAGTGCAGGGGGATTTTACTGGTATGATGGTGGGATGAAACTATCTCGCAAAACCTGGACCCAGATCAGCGTCACCACCCTGATCCGCACCGTGACCAACGTCGGATTCCGGATGGTGTTTCCCTTTCAGCCGATCTTGATGAAGGGGTTGGGCATCGACCTGGGCACGATCGGCCGCCTGTACGCAGGACAGTCCCTGGTAGGGGTCAGCAGCCCTTTTCTGGCTTCCCTGGGTGACACAAGGGGGCGCAGAACCGGCATGCTGGCAGGGCTGACCCTTTTCAGCCTCGGGGCACTGTCTGTCAGCCTGCTGCCTACAGCAGGGGGTTTCTTCCTTTTCCTGGCTCTGTCGATGCTTGGAAAATCGATCTTTGACCCTTCCCTGCAGGCGTATTTTGGAGATTCGGTTCCCTATGAGGGGAGAGGGTTGGTGCTGGGGCTGACCGAGACCAGCTGGTCGCTGTCATTTTTCCTGGGCATGCCGCTGGTAGGATTTTTGATGAGCCGGCTGGGAATCCTGTCCCCCTTCCTTTTTATGGCCGGGCTGGCTGTGCTCTCGATGCTGGCGATTCTCCTGATCATCCCGCCCCATTCCCCGCAGAGCAATCCCGATCAGACCGTGCTGGGGAATTTCGGCAAGGTCTTCCGGTCTGTCCCCGCCCTGGCGGGGCTGGGAGTGATGCTCTTGATCAGCTTTGCCAACCAGATGGTCAATCTGGTGTTCGGGGTCTGGCTGAATGAGTCCTTCGGACTGCAGATCGCGGCTCTGGGGGGAGCCTCGGCCCTGATCGGGATTGCTGAGCTGATTGGAGAGGGAGGGGTGAGTGCGATCGTCGACCGCATCAGTGCGGAAAAGGCCGTCTTCTATGGATTGCTCGGCAACGTTCTTTCCTCGGCGGTCCTTCCGCTGCTGGGGCATAGCACCCGGGGCGCCTATCTGGGATTATTCCTCTTCTACCTGACTTTCGAATTCACTATAGTCAGCCTGATCCCGCTGATGACCGGGGTGCTGCCGGCTGCCAGGGGCACCCTCATGGCGATCAATATCGCCAGCGCAAACCTGGGGAGAGGTCTGGGTTCTCTCGTGGCTGCCCCCACCTATCTGGCGGGGTTCTGGGTCAGTGCCCTGGTTGCCGCCGCGGTGAACCTGCTGGCGATATTAGTCCTGCGTCTGGTTGTGGTTCAGGAAGCCCGCTGATCTACTCGATCGGCAGGTCCTCCAGCTCTTTTACCATCCTGTCAATCACGTCGAAACCACCCTGCCAGAATTTCTGGCTGCTGATGTCGATGCCGGCCTCCGAGAGGATCTTAGCCGGCGCTTGGGATCCTCCGGCTTCCAGGATCTTGATGTAGCCTGGCTTAAAGCTCTCACCTTCCTGCTGGTAGCGCTGATAGAGCGACAGCACCAGCAGCTGTCCGAAGGCATAGGCGTAAACGTAGAAGGGGGTGTGGTAGAAGTGGGGGATGGAGACCCATTCCCAGCGGAATTCATCGCTGAGGGATACCGCGCCGCCAAACTGTTTGGCGAGATTCTTCAGATACATATCTGAGAGGTCGTCGATGATGGCCCCGTTCTTGATCATCTGGTGGGCTTCCCGCTCGAAGAGTGCGAAGAAGGATTGGCGCATGATGGTGGCATAGGCGTCATCCACCTGCTTGAAGAGGATGTCGCGCCGGACAGCTGGATCGTCTTCCAGGGAAAGCAACCGATCGATCAGCAGCATTTCCCCAAATGTGGAAGCGTTCTCCGCCAGAGGCAGTGAGGAGTGGTAGGTGAACACGCTGTGATCGGCCGCCAGCAGGGCGTGGATGCCGTGCCCCAGTTCATGGGCCATGGTGGCCACAGAATCGGCAGTGCCCTGATAGTTCAGCATCACCCAGGGGGAGAGCGCATTATCCACCGACCAGCAGAAAGCCCCGCCCCGCTTGCCCTTGCGGATCTCGCTGTCAACATGCCTGTCGGCGATGATCTGTTCGGCCAGCTTGGCGATCCGGGGGTCAAAGTTCTGAAAGGCATCCAGCACCATGTCCACGGCTTTCTGGAATTCATAGGTTTTGTCAGACTGGGCAACCGGGGCGTAAATGTCGTAGCGGCGCAGCTGGTCGGTCTTCAGCCAGCGGGCTTTGAGGTTGAAGAAGCGCTGGAATACCGGGGAGTTCTTTTCGCAGACCGCCAGCAGGGCGTCCACTGCCTGGTCGGGCACGTCGTTGCGCAGGTTGCGGACGGCGATCGGGCTGGCATAATTGCGCAGTCCAATATTCTCATTGGCCCAGTCGCGGACCACAGTCTGGTAGATCTGGCCCAGGATCGGTCCGTCATCCCCGTAGACCCGGTAGAGCTCCTGGTAGATAGCAGCCCGCAGGTCAGGGTCATGATGCCGGGCATAGACCATCAGCTGGCCCCGGGTGAGCTCCTTTTCCTCTCCGTCAATCTTTACCTTGAAGGTGTAGCGGTTGGTAAGGGAGTCGTACAGTGTGATCAGAGCGCTGAAGCCGGTGACGTTTTTGATATTGATGACCTTTTCTTCTGGTTCAGACAGAGTGTGGGGCGTGAAATGCCGCATTTCTTCCAACCAGTATTTCAGGTCGTCGGCTGCTGCCATCAGTCGGTCGGCGTTATCCTGGTCGAGTTTCTTCCACCACAAGCTGAAGAACAGAGTCTTGTTCTCGAGCCCGACCAGGAATTCCTCGATCCGGGCCTGCAGGGCCTGGGCATCCTGGTTCTGGGTGTCCTCAGTAAACCAAAGACCGGCATAGCCGTACAGACGATTGCTCTGCACTGTGATCGCTTCCAGGTCGCTGACGATTTTCAGGAAGTCCTTTTCAGCTATATCAGGGGTCAGTTTGGGGCGGACTTTCTCGAAGGCTTTAATGGCTCCTTCAAGCCCTTCCATGGCCTGCTTGAATTCCGGGGCTTCGTGGCCCGGGAAGAGGTCGTCCAGGCTCCAGCGTTCTTGTTTGTAATCAGCGGTCATTATCTGCTCTCTTTACTAGTGGTTGTCTCAGCCGGGAAAGCCGGCTTTGCGATTATACATTAAGTCATGGCTGATGTCCAAATTGGGAGACAGATTCTGATAGCCGCTGATAGAGAAAGCTATCATGCTGACGTGTGCCAATCTTGCTCTGTCAATCCCGGAAGAGCTCTAACCGGAAGGCAGAGTGCCCTTTTCCATCCAGGGGCGCGGCTCCTCCCCCCATGTTATAATTTCGTGACAGCGGAGCATTGCCTGAGGATTTATCTTTTCGATTTGTGGGAGAGGACATGACAGAAGCGCTTGACTTTCAATCCCTGATCATGGTTTTGGAAAAATTTTGGGCCGATTCCGGCTGCCTGATCTGGCAGCCCTACCACACCGAGGTGGGTGCCGGAACCATGAACCCGGCTACTTCCCTGCGCGTGCTGGGGCCGGAACCCTGGAATGTCGGGTATGTGGAGCCCTCCATCCGGCCCGATGATGGGCGCTACGGTGAGAACCCCAACCGCTTTTACCAGCACACCCAGTACCAGGTGATCCTGAAACCCGACCCGGGCAACCCCCAGGAGCTCTACCTGAGATCCCTGGAAGCCCTGGGCATCGATCCTGGGGAGCACGACATCCGCTTTGTGGAAGACAACTGGAAATCGCCTGCCCTGGGAGCCTGGGGTTTGGGCTGGGAAGTGTGGCTGAACGGCCTGGAGATCACCCAGTTCACCTACTTCCAGCAGTCCGGCGGCCAGCCTCTGGATCCGGTGTCCGTGGAGCTCACCTACGGGCTGGAGCGCATCGCCATGGCCCTGCAGGGAGTGCGGGACTTTAAGAATATCCGCTGGAGCAGCGATCATACTTACGGGGACGTGCAGTTGCAGAGCGAGCAGCAGTTCAGCAAATATG
>JANTFT010000088.1 GCA_024763275.1 Anaerolineales bacterium
CATATTCCGGTCTGTCCGGGAATTCAACCCGCCGCAGGGCAAAGCGTTTTTCCGCCAGGGAGACTACTTTGTCGAGCATTATTTCCAGCAGGCCGCCCAGGGGGCTGTTCCGGTCAAATTCAGGCAGGGCGCTCAGGGAGAAGTTCGGTAGAGCTAGCTGGCTGGAGATGACCCCAAAAACCTCCCGACCCGCTTCACTGTCTCCATCGCGGGGGTCGCTGACATCAAAGATGTACATGTCCCGCTCCAACTCCTGGCGGTGATAGATGTTCTCAAGGACCAGCTGCCCCTCACCCGGGCTCTGATAGAGCTCTTCCACGCGGGTTTGCAGGCCGGGAGGGGGGGATCCCAAAGCCTTATAACCCAGGCTGTGGATTTGGCGGTTCATTTCCTCCTGATGTCGGCGGGCAGACCTGAATACCAGATAGATGATCGCCCCAAAGATCAGGAAGAAGGCCCCGGCTAGCAGCACGGGAGGGAAAGAGGCCATGATGCTCCTGGTGATCTGGTTTTGAGTTTTCCTTTAATTATAGCGGTCTGTTCGTCTCCCGACCAGTTGGATCGAATGGTTTTCCCTTACCAGGACCCCGGAGCGGTTTGAGCGGATCGGAGCTTTGCCTAGTAGGTGAGGATCCGGTTCTGCAGAGTCCACATCTGGCGGTAGAAGCTGTTCCGATCAAGCAGCTCTTCTTCTGTACCCCGTTCCACGATTTGCCCCTGGTGCAGGACCAGGATCTGGTCTGCCCTCTCCAGGCCCACCAGCCGGTGGGTGATCAGCAGGGTGGTCTTGCCGTCCAGGAGAGTGAAAAGGGAGTTCAGCAGCTCCCTTTCAGTGAGGGGATCGAGGTTGGCGGTCGGTTCATCCAGCAGGAAGAAGGGGGCGTCCTTAAGCACTGCCCGGGCGATGGCAATGCGCTGATTTTCACCAGAGCTGAAGAGTCCCCCTTTTTCTCCCAACCAGGTATCAAAACCCTCCGGCAGCTTCTTGATCAGCTCATCAAGGAGAGCTTTCCGGGCAGCCTCCTTGATCTCCCCCTCAGCGGCACCCGGCTTGCCCAGAGCGATATTGGCACGCAGGGTATCCTGAAAGACATCCGGGTTCTGGGGGACCGCGCTGATCCGGGCTCTGACATCATCCTGGCACAGGTCTTCCAGAGAACAGGCTTCCGCCCCCAGGGAGATCTCCCCCTGGTAGCCGCCCCACAAGCGCAGCAGTAGATTGGCAAGGGTGGTCTTGCCGCTTCCGCTGGGTCCTACAATTGCCAGCAGCTGGCCTTCCTGGAGCTGGAAGTTAATTCCGTCCAGGACCCGGTGGGTGTTTCCCGGGTAATGAAAGGATAGATCCTGTACCTGTAGGGAAGCCTGCTCAGGGATCGGTTCCGGGCCTTCCGGGTCCCGGACAGCGGGCTCGGCTTCGAGGATCTCGATCAGTCGGGCACCTGCCTGGCGCGAGCTGCCCAGGGTTTCCATTGCCCGGGGCAGGGGGTCCACAGCCTCAAATGCACTCAGAACTATCAGAGCCAGGGCAGCCAGCATCTCCCCGGGGATCTGCCCGGACCGCACCAATGGGACAGCCAGGATGAGAACCAGCCACAAGCCCAGGTTGCTGAAAAAAATCAGCAGTCCGGAGTTAAGACCGCTGATCCGCGCCAGATCAAGCTGAGCGGAGTTATAGCGGTCGCGGATCTCACCCAGCACGGTGCGTTTTTCCCTGCTCTGTCCAAATACCAGCAAGTCCGGCAGTCCCTGGACGTAGTTCACCAGCTTCCCCGCCAGCTCTGACCGGGTTTCCACCGCCAAATGACCTGGCTCCCGGGCCAGTCTGCGGACGGCCAGCGGGACCAGGATACCGCTGAGGATGAACAATCCCCCCAGCAGCCAGGCCAGGGCAGGCTGATAGTGGTACAGGAAAATCCCCGTGCCCAGCCCTACCAGGGCAGCTACCAGCGGAGGCGCCAGGGAACGGACATAAAAATCCTCCAGAGTCCTGATATCCGAGGTGATGCGGCTGAGCAGATCCCCGGCCCGGTATTGGCTGGTGCGGGCAGGGACCAGGGGAACCAGTGATTCATAGAACCAGACCCGCAGACGGGTGAGGATTTTAAAGGTCAGGTCGTGAGAAACCAGCCGCTCCAGGTAGCGGCTGACACCCCGGGATATTCCAAAAAAGCGCACTCCCACGATGGCAACCTGCAGAACAGCGATGTTGGGATGGGTAGCCGCGGTGACTATCAGCCAGGCGGAAGCTCCCATCAACCCGATGCTGGAGGAGATGGTCAGTGTTCCCAGCAGAACCGACCCCAGCACTTCCTTGAGATGGGGTTTAAAGAAAGCCAGCAGGCGCCGCAGTGGTCTGCTCTCTTTCCGGGGAGGTGATTCGGGTGCCTGAGGGAGAGGGAGAACCAGCGGGAGTTCTCGAGGGCGGACCTGCAGTTCAGGAGCGTTTTCTTCCGGCCAGGCGACTTCCTGGATTTTGCTAAAACCTGTGTAGGACCGGACCAGGTCCTGGTAGAGGCTGCTTCCGGCCAGCAGCTCCTGATGCGTGCCGGAAGCGGCAATTCTTCCCTCCTGGAGGACCAGGATCCGGTCAGCCTGGAAAACGGTGTTGAGACGGTGGGCGATGGTGAGGACCGTCTTTCCGGCCATCAGAGTCCGGGTGGCGTCCGCCAGCTGACTCTCAGTGATGGGGTCCAGCTGGGAGGTAGGCTCATCCAGCACCAGGAGCGGGGCATCCTTTAGAAAAGCCCGGGCCAACGCCAGGCGCTGTGCCTGCCCGCCGGACAGGCGGGCCCCACCCTCGCCGATGACGGTCTGATAACCTTCCGGGAGGGACTCGATGAACCCGGCGAGGTGGGCGGCGGCTGCCGCCGCAGCCACAGCGCGGTCGTCCGCTTCCGGACGGGCCAGGCGGATATTGGCGGCAATCGTGTCCCGGAACAGGGCCGGCTGCTGGGGAACCCAGGCTACCGCTGAGCGCCAGCTGACTGGATCCAGCTCGTTCAGGTCCAGCCCGTTGAGGGTGATGGTTCCTTTCTCCGGGGGGAAGAAGCCCAGCAGCAGACTGGCCAGAGTGCTCTTCCCCGCGCCGCTGGCCCCCACCAGAGCGATCTGCTGGCCGCGCTGCAGGACCAGGTTGATTCCTGCCAATGCGGAACCCCGCCCACCGGGATAGCGGAAGCTGACATCCTTGAATTCCAATATTTCAAGCTCCGGGGCTTCCCGCTGGTTTGATGCCCGTTCACCCGCCGGATGGCCAAAGGGTTCTGTATCCAGGATTTGAAATATCCGTTCGGCAGCGCTCTGGCCTTCCATTCCAGCATGGAAGCGCAAACCCAGCCTGCGCAGGGGAATGTAGAATTCCGGGGCGATGATCAGGATGAACAGGGCCTGCTCCAGGGAGACCTGGAAGTACAGCAGCCGGAGGCCGATCTGCACCGCGACCACCGCAGTGCTCAATGTGGCCAGCAGCTCGAGCACCAGGGCAGACAGGAAAGTCACCTGGAGCACCTTCATGGTGGTCTGGCGGTATTCGTCGCTGGTGGTGCGGATCTTTTCGGTCTGAGCCCGGGCCTGGTTGAAGAGTTTGAGAGTCTTCAATCCCTGCAGGCTGTC
>JANTFT010000089.1 GCA_024763275.1 Anaerolineales bacterium
AACAGCATTTGGCGCTCTAGATCTATTTTATATTCCCCATCCGATATGTCTACCTTGAATCCATCCTGGTAATGCAGGGAAGGAAAATAAATGATCGTTGGTACCCGCAAATCCTGCGCGTGTTTAAAGGAATAAATAAATTCTTTTGAACCGGCATTGAAACTCAGCTCCCCGGGAATCCCGGCCGTAGCCATCGGGTAGGGCCTGACAACTGGCCTGAGTGCCCTGCCCCCCGAATTGATGTCAGCCGGATCCCTCTGCTGATCCCTGCTGAAAATTGACAGATCCTCGTCGTTCCAGTTGTCCCCGCGGGCATTGGTATTGTCCGCGGTGTAATTCCAGAGAGTGAAATGATGCAGATTAGCTTCCAGCGCGACCATGATCCGCTCCCAGGCCATTTCCTGGGCGCTGAAATTCCCTGTTCTGTAAGCCTCTCCGGCATCAAGATCGTATGCGATGCCGACCTCACCGATTACCACTGGTATTCCGCCCATCCTTTGTCTGGCATGACGCAGAGGCCGACTCAATTGGTCAATAAACGACCGCTTTATCCGCTGCGCCCCAATGATCAGCTTGTTTTTCCCTCTGTCGTAGTTCAACCAGCTATGGAACTTTTTCATTACCAGCACAACCGGGTCGTACCAATGAGGAGCATAGACCACATCACACGCGTCATCCTCAGTCCAATCTGGGCCCGGGTTATTGAAAACTTTCTCCACAAAGATCACTGTTTTTGGTTGGATTTTCCTGATCTCGGTTGCAAAGCGGTTGTTGAACGGCACATAGTAGTCCCGGTTGAAATCAACCGTTCTGCCCATGTGGTAGCCAAAATGGTTGGGCTGCAGCAGCACCGGCTTTCCGTTGATCATCTTCCAGATTCCATTTTTCTGCCAGATAGGATCAAAACCATCTAGCCAGACCCGCTTACCAGCAGGGTTGACAACCTCTCTGGCCACCACTTTCGGCCTGAGCACTCCTCGCTCCCAGCGTTCAAGGTTGAGAGGAATTCCAGCTCCCAGCTGCATGGCTTGAAAAGGGGTGGGGATGAAGCCTTTTTCCACAGTTGTATAGCGCTTGGTCAAATCCTTGATCCCGATCCAGCCCGGGAGTGGTTCGTTCAAGGTGTCAAAGCCGACAATATTCGGAAGATCCTTCAGCCGATCCGCTAACTGGTAAATAGCCTTGATGTAATGATGCTGAAGATATTCCTGGATTGAGATCCCGTCAATTTTGGTGAGGGGCGCGAAATCTGTCCCGCCAAAGAACAACGTAAACATAGTGGCAGCTGCCAGCTTGGTCGCGTTTGTCGACCAGATCATCTGAGGAAGCGGATCACCGTGCTCCTGATGGGTGAAAGCTGCTCCGGTCTCCTGGAACTTCCGGATATCCATACCAATCAGCTCGAACGTCCAGCCAGGAGCCCCGTCTCCTCCTGAAAAGCGGCTCCAGACATCCTGATGGGGGTCGATGAAAACCTGGATGCCAAAACCGGCAGCTTTTTCAAGTAAAATCCGGACAAAATCCAGATATTCCCGGTCATACAGGCCTGGACCGGCATGCTCGATAGCCTCCCAGGTGACCAGAAATCTCAAAAAGGTGAACCCCCAGGATCTTAAACGAGAAAATTGCTCCTCTGCCTCCTCAATAGGAAAAGGGCGCCCCACAAATGACACCTGACGGTGATCGTAAAAGCCATCCTTTAGCCAGGTAGCCCCGTTCGGTCGAGAAGGTACTTTGCTGCTTCCCCCCAGGTTCACGCCGCGCAGCATCAACACCCTCCCATAGGCATCCTTAAAGTAACCTCCATCTATAGTGATCGTATTCTTTCCTTTCCCGTAATCTTCCATTCAGCCAATTCCTTCCCCAGCAAACTGAACGATCTTCTCCGCCACTTTGATCCCGTCGATAGCCGAAGACATGATACCTCCAGCATACCCCGATCCCTCTCCGGCTGGATACAGACCTCGAACCGTTATGCTCTGAAAATCCTTACCTCGCACGATGCGCAGGGGGCTGGAAGTGCGGGTTTCCACAGCCGTCAAAACTGCATCGCGCCTGGTGAATCCGGCAATTTTTCCCTCAAAGATCGGCAGAGCCTCGGCGATTGCAGCTGTGACATAGTCCGGCAGCACCTGGTAGAGGTCGCCAGGCCGCACTCCAGGCTGATAGGTAGGTTTGATTTCACCCAGGGTTATGGTGGGCGTACGGGATAAAAAATCGCCTACCAGCTGGATGGGGGCATGGTAATCCCCACCACCCACCTGGAAGGCCTTGCTCTCCCATTTTCGCTGCATCTCAAGACCACCAAGAGGACGTCCAGAATAATCAGCTGGAAAGATTTCTGCGACTATAGCGCTGTTGGCGTTCTTCCCGCTGCGCTCATACTGGCTCATGCCGTTGGTGACCAGTCGGCCTTCTTCTGAGGCAGCTCCGATGACAGCACCTCCCGGGCACATACAGAAACTGTAAACCGTCCTGCCGAGAGATGTTCGATAAGAAAGCTGATATTCTGCGGCCCCCAAAACTGGATGGCCAACAGCTTCTCCGTACTGATTCCTGTCAATCAACAGCTGGGGATGTTCGATCCTGAAACCTACCGAGAACGTCTTGGGAGCTATCGCCACTCCTCGATCCGCCAGCATCGCAAATGTGTCCCTGGCGCTGTGGCCCAGAGCAAGAATCACCGCGGAAGCCCGAATCTCTTCTCCAGAAGCCAGAACTAAGCCCTGAATTTCGCCACCGGAAATCATCAGGTCATCCACTCTGGATCCAAATTTATATTCCCCCCCCAAATCCTCAATTCTTTCTCGCAGATTTCGAACGACCCTGACCAAATTCGCTGTTCCCACGTGTGGTTTGCTGTCGATCAAGATCTCATCCGGAGCACCAGCGTCAACAAGTTCTCGAAGGATCTTTTCCTTGCGACCGTGTTTGTCTTTCACCCGGGTTCTCAGCTTGCCATCAGAAAATGTTCCTGCTCCTCCTTCCCCGAACTGGACATTGGATTCCCTGTCCAGCTTTCCATTCCTCCAGAAACCAGCGACGTCTGCGGTTCTCTTCTGAACCTTTCTGCCTCTTTCCAGCAGCAGCGGATCCATCCCAGCTTCGGCAAGTATAAGGGCAGCGAAAATGCCTGCGGGGCCTGTTCCAACTACCACGGGTCTTCCGGTCATTTTGTTAGCAATTATTGATGGCGGCTGATAAGCAGTTTCTTCCCAATAATCGAGATTGGGGTTCTTTTTTACTCGGCGATCCAAACTACCCTCATCAGCTACTTCCACCACCACGCTGTACACCCTTCGAAGCGGGCGCCCTTTCCGGGCGTCCAGACTGCGCTTCAGCAGCCGGTAGGACAACAGATCTTTGTGGGGGATATTAAGAAGCCTCAGGATTTCTTTTTCCAGATCAGTGTCAGTATGCTCCAAGGGGAGTTTGATGGAATTCAACCGGATCATAATCAAATCATATCCGAAAACAGGCCAAAATAGACCTATTTCAAATGCTTTTTGTTAGTTTGTTGTAAACA
>JANTFT010000090.1 GCA_024763275.1 Anaerolineales bacterium
ACTAATTATCAATTTCTCGGGTTTTGGCATGAGGTTTGACTCTCAAAGCGACAGGTTCTTTCAAACGACGAATGCCCCGGTACCTGGCATTCAGGTTCTATTTCTGGTGGCCGCCTATCTGGGCGTTCTCGCCGGTGTGAAATATCTGTCATCAAAGAACGACATATTGAACCGGATATTTAAGAAGGACTTTCTGATAATCCTGGCTGTCTGGCTGCTGGCTTTCTCGATCTGGAGTTCCACACCGACCAGCGCAAATTATTTTGTTGACAGGGGGAGACCTCCGAATAACAGTTTGTCTCCAGCCTCTGATGCCTTATACTTTGACATTCAAGCCCAGCGCATTCTTGCGGGAGAAGGATTCGATGAGGATTTCTATCCAAGGCATCCCATGTACATCCTTTTTCTGGCCTTTTCCCATCTGCTGACCGGGAAAGGCTATCTAGATGTAATCTATTTTCAAATCGCCCTGCTGAGCTTAACGCCGGTTTTGCTCTATAAACTTGTCCGGCTGTTGCATAATCGATCCTCGGGTTTGTTAGTAGCCCTGCTTTTCATACTCAGGGAAAGGAATTCGCTCTATTTAAGCCAGCATATCACGGTTACCAACGTCAAGACCCTGATGACCGAGCCGTTGACGATCTTTTGTATCATCCTGCTGGTTTACCTGCTTGCCTTGTGGCTGAAGGAGCCCGGGAAGAATCTGCACCTGGCAATGCTCCTGGGCGGCGTGTTGGGGTTCGCGGTACTGCTCAGGGTGGAAGCATTGATGTTCATACCGATTTTTGGGCTGCTCTCTTTTTTCTACCTGTGGCGTAAGAAAAGATCCTGGCTCAGGGGTATGATCGTGATGTTCGCGGCCTGCGGGGTAATGGTATTCCCGTGGATGTATAGAAACAAGGTCGTACTGGGATCTTATGCGATCGACTATCATTTTCAATACCAGAATAAGCTCAAAGATTTATTTAAGTATTTTTATCCGGGGAAGACCAGGTCGGATGACTCGGATTCTGGGGACAGGTCCAGCAGCTATTATTTTCCGGCGATAAAGCCCGCAAAGCAGTCAAGTATTCCATTGCTGCCCTACAAAATGCTCAAACAGCCGGAAGAAAGCTCCACTGAGCTGGAACATTTCCTGGATCATTTCTTTAACAATATCACTCAAGGTCTGTACTATCTGCCCAGCAACCACCAGCCGCTGCTGACAATTGGCAGTCTGCCAGATTTCATTTCAAGCACCCAAACGCAAACAGACATCGAAGAAGATTCTCCCCCGGAGCGATATCTGGAACGTTATATAAAGTCACTTCCTTACTGGGATTATCACTGGAATGGGAAACTCCAAAGCCGCTCATTCCTGCCCGTGGCTTTCACTATTGGGATCATAGCGCTGGGCATCAGCGGGATAAAGCGTTCGGGAAAATGGATCGCTGTTCTTCTGCTGCTGCTGTTTGTGTTCTATGGGGCGGCATTTGCGCTGCTGGGCTATTCTGGAGGCAGATTCATCTTCCTGGTCGACTGGATCACGCTGCTGTTTTACGGAATTGGGCTCTCGATAGTTGTCTCAAAGATCAGGCAGGACGCTGGAGGTTGGCTGACGGGGTCGGGGGAGAGGGGCAGTGACCCTCTCCTTGAGAAAGAGCAGGAGATCAGCTTATCTGGTAGACCGGGAATCCTGGTCCTGGGAGCTCTGCTGATTCTTTTCACTGGCGGATCGATGTACGCTGTTGACCAGTGGCTGCCATCCCCTTACACCCCTTCTGGACTCCAGGAGAATACCGTGGAAGTCCCGGGTTTTTCCGAAGCTGAACAGCAGATAATGTTCGCACTTAGTAACGCGGGATTCCAGCCGCTGACTCTCTTTGGCAGAGCTCTTTATCCCAAGTTCTTTAAAAACGATGAGGGCCTGGCGGATAACCGCAAGGCGACCCTCCCTGACAGATCCTATAAGCGAGTTGAGTTCTATCTTATCGGGATGGAGAACGGCTGGGTTGTCCTGCCCGGCAAAGAGGGTCTGGGTTTTTTCCCTCACGGGGTTGATGTGATCGTGATCGGGAGCAGACAGCCAGCAGAGTTCGACCAGGATGGCAACAAGGTCCACGGTGATTATATAATGGCCGAGCGGGTGTACTTGCTCTCTGATAGCCATCAGCTGAATCCAGTCGTGCTGTCCTGTAGCAGCCCGGTGTGCAAGACTAGCCCGGAGGAGTGACAGTCCAGCGTTGCGGGAGTTTCAATGGGGTATAATTGTGTTTGCGAGGTAAATATGCAAATTCGATGCTACAGTTGCAAGATGCCCATAACAATTAGCCGAGCCAGTGTTGAACAGGCCCTAACTATCATGCAAGAGGAGGGCCTGGTGCACTACGATTTCCGCTGCCCGAGATGCAAAAAGACCAACCGGGTCTCGAAAGAACAGCTGCTGCACGCAGCCCCGAATTGGGAGTATAAGAGCAAGAAAGCGGATAAGAAATAGTAGGTTAATAGGCTCGGGAAAGGTAACCGCGGGGGGATGAAGGCTGAACAACCTTGTCAGGTTGTTCTTCCATACAGGTAATTCACTTCTAACAGCCGGTCTTTCAGGGCATCCGTCAGATCGCTCTCACTGAACCTCCAGCGCCAGTTTCCCTGGGGCTTACCGGGATAATTCATCCGGGCCGAGTTGTCCAGGCTGAGCAGATCCTGCAGGGGCGCTATGGCAATCACTGCTCTGGAGGACCAGGCCAGCTTGATCAGGTCCCAGGCAATGTCCTCCCCGGTGGTGCCCAGGTAGCGCTGGGCAAAGCTGCGCTCCCCTTCGTCGATGCGCTGGAACCAGCCCACAGCGGTATCGTTATCGTGGGTTCCCGTGTACACCACACAGTTCTCGGGGTAATGGTGCGGCAGGAACTCATTCCCCTCTCCGCTGTTGAAAGCGAAAACCAGGATTTTCATACCGGGCAGGTTGAATTGGTCCCGCAGCTGATATATCCCGGGTGAGATCTGACCCAAATCTTCAGCGATGATCGGCAGTTCCCCAAACTCATGCTCGACTCTGGACAGGAAGTCCGCTCCCGGCCCTTTGACCCAGCGGCCGTTAACGGCGGTATCTTCACCGGCGGGAACTTCCCAGTAGTCCACAAATCCCCGGAAATGATCCAGCCGAACGATGTCAACCATCGAGAAGACTGCCCGCAGGCGCTCCAGCCACCAGCTGTAGCCATCCCGGGCGTGAACGTCCCAGCGGTAAAGGGGGTTGCCCCACAGCTGGCCGGTCTCCGAGAAGAAATCCGGGGGCACACCGGCCACCACGGTTGGCTTTCCACGGTCATCCAGATAAAAGAGCTCCCGGTTGGCCCAGGCGTCGGCGCTGTCATGGGCGATGAAAATGGGGATGTCGCCGATGATCCTCACTCCTTTGGTGTGGGCATAATCCCGCAGGGCGCCCCACTGCTGGAAGAACAGGAACTGGAAGTACTTTTGG
>JANTFT010000091.1 GCA_024763275.1 Anaerolineales bacterium
AGCTCATCCACATGCAGCGGTTCATCCCCTACTGCTTTGTACAGAACAGCTTCCCGGGGATCTCCCGGCAGGGATCTGCGCACCACCTGCTGGGTTTCCGCGAGCTCCATATTCAGCAAGTCTAACACATCCCGGGCATCCAACAGGGGATGAGCGCCCTGTTTGATCAGCAGGTTTGTTCCCGCACTCATCGGGGCTGTGATCTTCCCTGGCAGTGCGAACACATCCTTGCCCTGTTCGGCAGCATAGGTCGCGGTGATCAATGCCCCGCTTTTCACACCCGCTTCCATCACCAGGATCACCCGGGATAAACCCGCTATGATCCTGTTCCGGGGAGGGAAGTTACAGCCATCTGGCGGTGTCCCGGGCGGATAGTCACTGATCAAGGCACCCTGCTGGATGATCCTCTCGGCCAGATCGCGGTGTTCCGGCGGGTAAATTTGATCGAGCCCGCTGCCCAGAACAGCCAGGGTCCTGCCGCCAGCTTCCAGCGCCTGGCCGTGGGCAATGCCGTCTATCCCTCTGGCCAGGCCGCTGATAATGGTGATCCCCTGTTCAGCCAGCACCCGGACGATATTCTCCGTCATCTGGCGTCCGTAGGCGCTGTAACGTCGGGTGCCAACTACAGCTGCTCCCCAGATATCCTCATCGCGCAAATTGCCCTTCACATAAAGGACAAAGGGGGACTGGTCGATCTGGCGTAGCCTCTCAGGATAATCCGGATCTGCCCAGCTCAATATCTGGACCCCGGAATTCCGGGCGCTCTCAACCAGCTCATCCAGACAGGTAGCGGCTCGAACCTGGAGCAGCTGCTGGCAGAGCTTGGCGTTCAATCCAGCGGCTGCCAGCTGGGACGATTTTGCCTCCCAGGCAGCCTGGATGCCGCCAAAATAGTTCAACAATCTCTCCAGGCGAACAGGGCCAATGCCTTTTACCAGGTTGAATCCAACCCAGAATTTCGTCTCTTCTTTCATCTTTCGCCCCCTAGGTCTACCCGGTCAAGCATTTTCCCAAGCCGGGCTCAGAATACCATAATAAATTAATTCGTGTCAAGAGAGAAACCTGTTTAGAGTATGCCGGGAAAATGGGAACAAAAAATCCGGTCAAATAAGAACCGGATGGGAAATGAGCTGAATTAACGCTGGCTGATCGCAGGAATCAATCCAGCAAACCGTCGATCAGATGAACCCTGATGATCCCTTTTTCCAGATCTATTTCTCTGACCACATCGTCGATAGCTGGAAGCAGGATCTGCTTTTCCTCCGGCGTTTCTACCAGATAGACGTCATTGGCCCCAGTAAGAAGGATCTCCTTCAACCGCCCCAGATGTTCTCCCTGATCCGTGTCCACCCGCAGGCCTACCAGCTGATGAATGAAGAATTCCCCCTCCGGCAGATCTGGCAGATCCTCGCTCTTTAAGGAGACCATGACATTCCGGAATATCTCCACAGCAGTGCGGTCCGGCAGTTCCTCCAGGGCAATCAGCATATCACCACCGTGCCAGCGAAGCTGCTTGATGGTGAATTCCTGGTAGCGCTGTCCGACGTAAATCTTCTTTCCAGGACTGAGCAGTTCTGGAAAGTCGGTCAGGACGGTCATGCGGATCTCACCCCGAATGCCGTGGGGTTTCCGGAACTTCCCCACAACAACAAACACAGGTTCATCCGCCGAGGATGAACCTGTGTTGTGATTACCTTCCTGCTCGTTTTTCATTGCGGTTCTACAATGTCTAGATTCACTTTTTTGCCAATGCCCGAAGCCGGCACATTCAACAGAGTGCGAATGGCATTGGCCACCCGCCCGTTCTTTCCGATCACGCGGCCCATATCCTCCTGGGCGACCTGAAGCTGGAAATTAATACTGTCGCGCCGGCGCTGGTGGGTCACCTGCACCTGGGTGGGATCTTCCACCAGTGAACGGGCAATATAGGTAATTAAATCAATCACAACGGTCCCTCCTCAAGATTTACCTGAAGGCAGGCAGCTCCTGGTTGTTCCCTTAACCCTTGATCAGTTTTTCGATATCGGATTTAAGGATCCCTCCGTCCTTTCCCGTGCCTTTGACTGTTGAAATGTCAATGCCTGCTTCTTCAGCAAGCTTCCTGGCCGCATCAGTGATTTTGATCTCACTTTCAGCCGGAACTTCAGGTTCGGGTTCGGGCTCAGGTTCAGGTTCGGGTTCGGACTCTGGTTCAGGCTCAGGCTCTGGTTCGGGCTCTGGTTCAGGCTCAGGCTCTGGTTCGGGCTCAGGCTCAGGCTCAGGCTCCGCTTCTACCGCGGCTTCAGCAGCCGGCTCTGCAGTCTTCTCCAGCTCTTCCTCAACCGCTTCGGCGGCCGGTTCTGCAACTTCCAGGACCTCTTCTTCCACAACTTCGACCGCTTCAGCTGCTTCTTCTTCTGCGGGCTCTTGTTTTTTCTTGGGGGATACCTTCGCTAAATCGTCCCGGCGGGTGCGGGGATCCACGTTGCGTTCCTTTTCAATCTGTTTGCCTTCAGCAATCAGAGTTTCGAGATCCTCTCCATCCTGAAAACGCTGGTAGCGCTCCATCAGGCCGATCGAGCGAAAGACCTGCAGCACAGCATCGGACGGCTGGGCACCAACGCTCAGCCAGTAGTAAATGCGATCTTCCTTTACCCGGATGGTCGCGGGCTCTGTCCGGGGATTGTAGTCACCCAGAATTTCTAGAAATCTGCCATCCCGGGGGCTTTCTTTATCGGCAGCCACAATACGATGAGTGGGCTGTCCTTTGCCGCCAGCACGGCGTAATCGAATTCGAACCATATCATGTACTCCTTAATTATTTCTCCTGCATCATGCGCTGGGGTTCACCACAGCGGAGACTATTATACACTATATCCCAATTTATTAAGAGAATCGAGGTAGTTTACCTAACCCGGTTTTCTTAAGCTCATTCATCAATCTTTTTGCTTCCCGGTACTGTTTTATCAGCTGGTTGACATCATAAACCTGGGTCCCGGATCCAGCTGCGATCCGTTTTCTCCTGCTGGCATTGAGAATCTTGGGGTTCTGTCTTTCCGCAGGCGTCATCGAGTAGATAATTGCCTGCGTGGTGCGCACCCCTTTCTCTACCTCCTGGGGATCGATTGATTGGGTAATTTTACCAAATTCTCCCGGAAGCATTCCCATGATTTTGCCGATTGGCCCCATCTTCAACACCTGGGAAATCTGCTGGGAAAAATCATCCAGGGTGAACTCCCCGGACAGCAAACGCCTGGCCTGCTGCTGGGCGGTTTCCAGGTTCAGGTTTTCTTCCGCCCGCTCGATCAAACCAACCACATCACCCATTCCCAAAATCCGGGATGCCAATCGAGAGGGATCAAAGGATTCCAGGGCATCCAGGCTTTCTCCTGTGCCCAGGAATTTGATCGGCACACCGGTCACTGATCGAATCGAAATCGCTGAACCGCCCCGGGCATCACCATCCATTTTGCTCAT
>JANTFT010000092.1 GCA_024763275.1 Anaerolineales bacterium
AGGCACTATGGAAGTCACATTACGCGAATCGTGGGGTCTCATCCACGGGATGGTCTTTGGCGCTTTGTTCCTGCTGTCCTTTTCGGGCGGCTTTTTGGCGCTTTACAGCCTTCGCCCTGACTGGATGACAGTGAAAGGAATTGGCGAAGCCGCGAACAAGCTCAAGGTCTGGGTATGGAGCATGGCGATCATCGCCTGGGGCACAGTATTAACGGGTACCTATATCGTTTACCCCTGGTATCGTGCCAAACCACCGGAAGGAACGGCTGATCTAGCGGCATTTCCCCGCTCATTCCTGTTAGCTACTCCCGGAAAAGCGGGCTGGCACAGCTTCGGCATGGAATGGAAAGAGCATATAGCCTGGCTTGCGCCGGTTGCCGCTACCATAGTGGCGTATGTTATTTCCAAGTATGGCGCCGACCTAGCTAATAAGCCCGAGGTCCGGAAGGCCGTTACCTGGTTCCTGGTTATCACCTTTGTGACAGCTGCTGTAGCAGGCCTGTTGGGAGCGCTCATCACCAAAGCTGCTCCGGTGCTTTAGGTTTAAGGAGAGAATAATATGGCTTCGAATCAAGATACCAAGATGAAGAACGGTCCTGCGGCTGCTGCTTTAGTGGCCGGTGGGATTGGCGCTATTGCTTATGCCATTTTCATCATCCTGTCGGAAGGCGTTGAGTCCGTCGGGCATGCCCTCAACTGGTACAATCCTTCTGGCAACCTGTCAGGGAAGAGCACCATGATGGTCATTGTGTGGCTGATTTCCTGGGCGATCCTGAATAATAAGTGGAAGGACAGGGATGTTGATTTTAAGAAAACCGCTACCATCGCGCTGACGTTACTGATTGTCGGCACGCTGTTGACTGTTCCCCCGGTGTTCGATTTCTTCATTAATCTTTTTTAACGCCAGGGTAAATATCTAATAAAAGGGCAGGCAGGGCGCGAAGCGCCTCGCCTGCCCTTTTGCTTTTCACGGATCTAACAGGGCTCTATTCCGCCCTCAACCTTACTACTCGCTGGCCAGGTATTCATCCAGTTTGTTTTGGACCGCGTAGATGGCTAACTCGATGCGGTTGTGCAGGTGGAGTTTAGCCAGCATGTTGCTGACGTAATTGCGTACAGTGATTTCGCTCAGATGGAGCTCTTGCCCGATTTCTTTGTTGCTCCGCCCCTGTGCAACCAGCGGTAATACCTCTTTTTCCCGGGGTGATAACTCCCGAAAAGCAGCAGATTCAGACTCTCTTTGCAGATCGCTCAGGCGATTGACCATGTGAGAGGTGCTGCGGGGGTCAAGGACAGTTTCTCCGCGTTGAGCGGCCCGGATGGCGCGAATGAGTTCATCGGTGCCCACCTGCTTCAAGACATACCCTGCTGCGCCAGCCTGCAAAGCGTCTAATACAAAATCCTCATTGACTGATGAGGTAAGCATCACAACCTTAGTCAGGGGAAACTTCTCCCGGATCTCACGGCAAACTGTCAGCCCGTTGCGCCTTGGCAGCTGGATATCCAGGACGACAACATCAGGGCGGTGCTGTTCTATCTGTATCAGCGCCTGTTCTGCTGTCCCAGCCTCCGCGACGATTTCCAGGTCGGGTTCGTCTCCCAGCAAAGTGCGCAGCCCCAGACGTACTACTTCGTGGTCGTCCACGATCAAAATACGAATGCGCTTCATGGCTTCCTCTCTATGGGCATATCAAGTATAACAGTCGTCCCATTTCCAATGGCACTTTCGAAAGACAGTGTTCCATCCAGCAAACGGGCGCGGTCGCGCATGTTGTGTAAACCGTAACCAGGCTCTGGGTTTTCGGGCAGGCCGTGTCCGAAATCGCGGATGGTCAGGCGGAGATGGTTGTCCACGCATTCCAGCGTGACTTCGAGATGGTCGGTGTCCGCGTGTCGGATGGAGTTGGAAAGCGCCTCGCGTGTAAATGCTAGCAGATGATTGGTTTGGTCCGGTGCGAGGTGGAGTTCTTGCCCTATTTTCCAGTGTGTTTCAATAGGAAGCACCCGTCGGGTATCCTCCAGTATCCTCTCCAACGCAGTTTCCAGTCCAATATGTTCAATGACGGACTGGGAATTCTTCAAGAAGGTTCTTAATTGAGTAACGCTGTTGTTGATGGTGATGATCAGCTGTTCCAATCCCTCTCTCAGCGAGTCGTTTGCTCGTTTGTATAAAGATTGAGCCAGCAGACCTGCAGCGTAGACCTGTTGGAGAGCCCCATCGTGAAGATCCCGGGCCATGCGGCCCCTCTCCATAGAGATTATCAAATCTTCTTCCATATGGTGGATTAAACGCTCGGTTTCCAGGTTGAAGACTTCCAGGGCGCGGATGATAGCTACCGCCAGGATTAAACCGCACAGAGAACGAAATACGGGTGGCGGCAAGATAAAAAGCTGCGTGAAGGTGTCCACGTTGAGCATGGTGGCGGGAAAGATAGGCGCCCTGGGCACAACCAACCCCCCTAAAACACCATAGGCAGCAAGTGCCCCGGCAGCGACGTTAAGCGGGCGCTCGATGGTTGATAACCCCAGAGTGCGAATTTGGTCCTTCACCTGTCTATGCAGACCGTAACCGGCGAGGAAACCACCCGGGATGCATAGCAGGTACCGCGCCAGCGCGTTGGCCTCAGCCTGCCATTGGGCACTAGTAGATACCGTCAGCAATCCGATCCAGAAAGGTCCGATCAACCATATCAGAAAGAGCACTGTGGGGCCGAAGCTTACCCAGCGCCAGCCTTGAGGCCAGGGGCGTAACAGCTCGACCCCGAACTGAAGCAGGCAGGAAAAAGAAGCCGCCAGCAGGATAAGCTGGGCGATGTTAAGGAGGTTGATGATAACAGTGTTGAGGTATTGAGCCTGGATAGGAATGAAGAAATCGCCCCACTCGTTAAGCCCATGTAGCAAGCCGAATCCTGCCAGCCAGGGCAGGCTGTGGGCCAGTCTCAAGCGTGAGCGCTGCCGTGATTGCAGGATGATGGCCAACCCTAAAACGAAGAATACCTGCCCATAGACGAAAAACACCAGAGGGCGGTTGAGGGTGAACCACTCACGAAATGTAATGAACATGATGCGATACCTTATTGATCTGATCGGTGACGGCCATTTTAACACCTTTGAGGGAGTGCGCCCACCTCCGACTTCAGATCTCTACTGGCAGATCTTGAGTCTGAAGCGGCTCTGGACACTGCTTACTGATCACCTGCTGACTGATTACTGGTCTGTCCCGCTGCAGGTGCCGGGTGGCTGGATCGGTAGGTGGTTATCATTGATCGTTTGCTCTGCGCTGTTCTTTAAAGGTTTTTATTATCTGAATGGCAGGCATGGAAAAAAATGTTGCTAATACTATATACAAAACAGTTGCAACCCCAAAGTTTTGCTGTGTAAAATCCCGTATGGCTCCCCAAAGGAGCACTGCAGGAAATGCCAAAGAATA
>JANTFT010000093.1 GCA_024763275.1 Anaerolineales bacterium
TTGTTTTGGTGTGTAGGGTTTGAAGATCTGTCTTTTCATGTCCCCCATTATATTAAATTCTTAGGGGCTGTGCCAGGTACTTTTGGGACAGCCCCTTGTCGTTTATCTGTATCAGCGGTCTCAGCTTTCCAGTTCTACGGTTTTTAAGGATCCCTCTATCTCTTTGTAAAGCCCATTCAATATAGCTTGCGTGCGGTCGATGACCTCATCCAGAAGCAGCAGTGATTTTTCCTTTTCATGGCGCAGTTTGGCCTCGACGCCGCCATTCTGGAGCGATCTGCCGCCCACCGTCAGCCGCAGGGGGATGCCGATCAGGTCCGCGTCGTTGAATTTCACGCCGGGACTCTCGTCGCGATCATCAAAGAGTACCTCGATCCCGGCCGCTGTGAGATCCTGATAAAGCTGTTCAGCGACCTCCCCAACCTTTTCACTATCCTGTTTACCCCCGGACAGCTCTACCAGATGAACTTCGTAGGGGGCTACGGTGACCGGCATGATCAGTCCGTACTCATCGTGATACTCTTCCGCTATCGATGCCAGCAAGCGTCCGCTGCCGATCCCATAGCTGCCCATCACGATTGGTTTTTCTGTACCGTCAGCGTCCTGATAGGTGGCCCCTACAGCCTCACTGTACCAGGTCCCCAACTTGAAGATGTTACCGACTTCCACACCCCGGACCGCTCGCATAGCTGCGCCGCAATTCGGGCAGGCATCCCCATCCCCGGCAGCAGCGATATCAGTGACAATGTCAGCTTTATAATCCCGCCCGTAATTGACATTCTTGAAATGGTAGCCCTCCTGATTGGCTCCCGCCACCAGATTGGGAGATTCAGGAATCAGATCGTCGACCACAACGACGATGTCCTTCAACCCTACCGGGGAAGCATACCCGGGCACCGCTCCGGCAGCCTTGATCTCCTCATCGACAGCAGGGCGCAAACTCTTGGCACCCAAGGCGTTCACCAGCTTGGTTTCATTGAGATCCATATCTCCCCTGACAATGGCAAAGACCAGCTGTTCCACCTCGCCACCTTCAGTCTGCTTGGCTGCCACCATAAAGACAGCCTTGGCGGTCTTGCTCTCGGGAATATCCAGGAATTCAGCCAGTTCAGCGATGGTCTTCATCCCCGGCGTGGCGATCTTTTCCCGGTCCAGCGGTGTCTCCTGGTGAGGTTTGGTCTTCTGAAATTCCGCAATCTGGCGGTTGGCAGAGTACCCGCATTTGTCACATAACAGCAGGGTGTCCTCCCCCACCGGAGTGATGTACATATATTCATGGGCCATGTTTCCACCCATCATGCCCACATCAGACTTCACAGCGATGACCGGCAGTTTGCAGCGTCCAAATATATTGAAGTAGGCCTGGTAGTGATTGGCATACTGAATATCCAGACCTTCCCAATCCCGATCCAGGCTGTAGCTGTCCTTCATGGTGAATTCCCGAACCCTGATCAATCCTGCCCGGGGGCGGGGATCGTCTCGCCACTTGGTTTGAATGTGATACACCATCATTGGCAGCTGGCGGTAGGACTGCACCTCGTCTTTGACAACCGCCACCACCGCTTCTTCATGCGTCATGGCCAGCACCATATCCCTGCCGTTGCGATCCTTGAAGCGTCCCATCTCAGGTCCGACCTTCCACCAGCGCCCGGTGGCCTGCCAGATCTCTGCCGGATGGACCACTGGCATGGACATTTCCTGGCCGCCGATCTTGTTCATCTCATCCCGCATAATATTCTCTATTTTCGTCAGGGAACGCTTTGCCAGCGGCATGGAAGTGAAGATCCCGGCCGCGAGCTGGCGGATGTATCCGGCCCTGACCAGCAGCTTATGGCTGGCAATTTCTGCGTCTGAAGGCGCTTCCCTGAGGGTTTGGCTGAGCAGACTGGACATTCTCATAAAGCTTCTCCTCGCTTGATTTGCTGCGCTTTTATCGCTTGGTTTACAGTCAATAAAAAAAGCTCCGGATTTCAGCCCGGAGTTTAACGCTTGCCATCCAAAATAACCCAGCGCCCAAAGGCCAATATCCGATCAGGAGATCAGCCAGGTAGGGACGGGAGACTTGGATTCAAGGGCGGTTTTCATCTGCAAGGTAGTTTACCAAAGGCTGAACCGCTGTCAAGGCAGAAGAGGATATCTGGCACAACCACAGCTCCCTTCTCCCCAGAGATTGACAGAAATGCAATCAGAAATCCTTATGGTAAAATCGAACACAGTCTTACTCTCAACTATTGAAATCTATACCGAGGATTGCGCCCATGATCCCGATTCGAGATGAAAATCCCACTCACAGCGTTCCGATCGTCAACTATCTGATCATATTGTTAAATATTGCTGTCTTTATTTTCCAATCCCTGCTGGGTTCTACTAATGAGGCTTTCGTTTACCAGTTTGCTCTCATCCCCGCTGATGTCACCTCAGGACCTACCACCGGAGCCATTTTCAACATCTTTACCAGCATGTTCATGCACGCCGGATGGGCGCATCTCGGGGGAAATATGCTTTATCTGTGGATCTTCGGAGACAACGTGGAAGACCGCATGGGCAGCTTCAAATACCTGCTTTTCTATATCTTTGGCGGTGTGATAGCCTCCCTGACCCACATCCTCACCAACCCCCACTCGACTATCCCTACTGTGGGTGCTAGCGGGGCAATTGCGGCCGTGCTGGGCGCTTACCTGGTACTTTTCCCCAGCCAGCGGGTGCTCACTCTCATCCCCCTGGGCTTCTGGCTGCGACTGACTATGCTGCCCGCTAGCCTGGTCCTGGGAGTGTGGTTCATCTTTCAATTCTTCCAGGGTGTGTTATCTCTCGGAGCGTCCGATGTGGGCGGAGTGGCTTTTTGGGCTCATATCGGCGGATTTATCAGCGGTGTTCTCCTCGGGAAACTGCTTAAAAAGCCAGAAACCATTTATCCTGTTAACCGTTGGTGACTAAAACCTGTGGGGCGCTTGCTCTACCAGTCAAGCTGGGTTATAATTTGACCGCATCGGGATGTGGCGCAGTCCGGCTAGCGCGCGCCGTTCGGGTCGGCGAGGTCGTGGGTTCAAATCCCTCCATCCCGACACAAAGACCGCTGGGTCTCACCAGCGGTCTTTTGTTTTAATCAATTCGTTTCAGAATGTTTCAGATTGTTTTAGAGCAGCCTGTCTGCCCGGGACCCTTCCCTCGTTCCGGCCGAGAGGGGCTGATACGTGGGCTCGCGGCGCGGCGCCCGGGAAGCCGGTTTGGGGGCCGGTCGGTAGCCTGGAACAGGAGCCTTGCGGCCCGCTGCCGGGGCTTTTTTGGTCCGGGGTCTGAACTCCACCGCCAGCTGGTCTCGACCGAAGTAGCGCTCCCCGGCCACGC
>JANTFT010000094.1 GCA_024763275.1 Anaerolineales bacterium
CCCTGCCCGCTTCCTCCATCATCGCCGCATAGCTGTGACCTGCCTGGTCCGCGGCCTTCTCAATGGCAACCATCTCTTTTACACTTACATATTTCATTTGCATTCCTGTTTCCTGATCTCTGAGTTATTCTTAGTTTACCAGACCCGGAGCAGGCTTGTTGACCGGAAAAGCACTTCCCAGGGCTCCAATAGATGTTATAAAAGGAGCAGTCAGCCCTCACCTCAAATATGGAGTCCTGGGGCAGATAAGAAACAAGGCTCTCTAATGTTAAGGTCCAATTATACCCAGGCACTGGAAGATTATAAAAAGGCCCGCCGTAAAGCCGCCTTTGAAGAGCTGTTGGCCCGTATCGCCGGCAGATCAGAAGAACATACACTGTTGTCATATGAGGATGTCAGACGACAGCTTAGAGCCATAGAAAAAAGCCCCCAGCGCTTAAGAGATGTTCCTCTGGATGCAATTGTCGGCAGCGTTGGTCGCTATCACGACTTTACCAGGAAGTTTCTTCCCAGGTCGTCTATCGATGGAAACCGCTGGGCCAGAGTGCTGGTTTCCTCGCAGGATCTATCCGGACTGCCTCCGATTGAGGTTTATCAGATCGGCGGCGCCTACTTTGTCAAGGATGGCAATCACCGGGTTTCTGTTGCCAAGCAAATGGGCGACACCGCCATTCAAGCATTTGTGACAGCGGTTGAGAGCAAAGTGGATCTATCCCCGGAAATCACTCCGGATGATTTGATAATAAAATCAGAGCATGTCAGATTCCTGGAGAAAACACACCTTGACCATCTCAGGCCAGGATCAGACCTAACTGCCACAAAAGCCGGGGCTTACCCCACCCTGCTGGAACATATCGCGGTTCACCGCTATTATATGGGGATGGAGCAACAACGAGAAATCTCCTTCCCGGAAGCAGCTGCTCATTGGTACGATGAGGTATTCCTACCCATCGTCAACCTGATTCAAAAAAGGGAGCTGCTGATAGACTTTCCTGACCGCACAGCTGCTGATCTTTACCTGTGGGCAGCAGATCACCGGGCAGCCCTTGAGGAAAATCTGGGATGGGAAATCACTCCAGAAGCAGTTATTAGCGATCTTTCCGAACAGCAAAGCCCGCGGAATAGGTTCCTCCAAGAGCGAGCGCTCAACCTGGTGCGGAAAATCCTGCCTGATAACCTGGAAAGTGGTCCGCCACCTGGAGCCTGGCGGGAGAGATTGACCAGCAGAACTGTCCTCCAGCATCTATTCAATGATCTGATTGTCACTCTGGATAACAGCGAGAACAGCTGGTTTGCCTTGGAGATGGCCACTCAGCTGTCCAAACTGGAAATAAGCAGAGTGCATGGCCTTCACATCCATCCCAAAACGGACCAGGTAAAACTAGCTGATCATCAAAAGCTTCAAGATTCATTTTCCGTCCGCTGCCGGGATGAGGGGATTTCAAGCTTTGATTTCAAGGTTGTCGCCGGGGAAATAAGCAAGATCCTATGCAACCAATCCAGATTTGCGGACTTAATCATTCTGCCACTCAACCATCCCCCGGGAAACAAACCAATTGATCGCCTCAGCTCCGGATTGACAACTATCATCCGTAACTGCCCTGTGCCGGTGCTGACTGTTCCCGTACAGCCAACGGGCCTGGGTTCGATTCTGCTGGCTTTCGACGGGAGCAGCAAAGCCCAGGAAGCGCTTTACGTAACCGCATATCTTGGATCCCAGCATGGTTCTCGGATCACAATCTTGACCAGCTCAGTTGGTCTGTCCAACCCAAAAGAAGTCCTGGCTCAAGCGAAAACTTATCTGTCCCGATTCCCGATTTCAACTCGCTTCCTGCTCAGCGGTGAACAAGTATCCAAGGCGATCGCTGCCCAGATAACGGAGGGAATACTGGATCTGCTTGTAATTGGAGGATATGGGGGAAGCGCGTTACAGGATGTTATGCTGGGAAGTACCGTTGACAACGTCTTACGTGAGATCCAACTTCCAACCCTGATCTGCCGGTAAAACCGTTTTGCACACTTTACTGCAAATGCTCTAGAGGATTTCAATAACCCCCGATTTGAACGCATTGACGATCTGGGTCACCCCCAGGGACACTTGCCTTGCCTGGTCAGGAAAATACAGGTGGATGTGACCGTGAAGGTGGTAAGCTGGCCGGAATGTACTGACCAGCCAGCGGAATGCCCGGATCCCCTGGTGAGCCCAATCTGAATCCTCATAGATTCCCTGGGGGGGAGCATGGGAGACGAAGAGATCCAAGAATCTTCCATATAGGAGCTTGTTAAGCAGCAATCCCGGCACCAGCTGGAAAACTTGCGACCAGAAACCAGCCTGAGTGTACTGATAGGGTGTTCGGCAGTTGTACTGGATACTGCCTTCCAAACCGGTCAACAACAAACCTTGCTGCCGGAAGAATCTGCCGTGCAGGTTTTCTCCACCCAGGGGATAAGAACGGGGTTCTCCCGGATTGAATTCCTGCTCAGGATCATGATTACCGTGAACGAAATAGAGGGGTTTATTAAGGGTGGATATGATATATTCCAGATACATATAGGAGAGATCGCCGCAAGAAATCACCAGATCCACATCCCCGAAGCGCTCTTTCAGCGAATCGCTGTAAACAACGGGATCAAGCTGGTCGCTGACTGCTAAGATCTTTACCACGGTGAGTTCCTGGTAAGCGCCTGGTTTGTTCCTTGTATTATACCTTGAAGGCCAAACGCTTCACCCAGCTTTCCATGATGAGCCGGTTTCAGACAGCCCCCCGGAGGCTGTCCGTATCGGTCTGGCCATTACCGAGTAATAAATTGGCTTTATGGGCCTTCTCAAAGATCATATACCTTTGGAGGCTTATATACTAAATGCTAAGGGTTTGCCCTATTTGCAGCTGTGATCATACAGATTCTAGGAATTTTAAGAAAATCCCTGGCAGGCAATGATGATTTTCATCACTATTAACCCGGCCTGTGTATGTTATAGTTAACCCGATATGCAGTTACATCCCAGGAGGTGCTTCTAGTCAACACTATACACGTCCATTCCACCCTCATCTCAACCAAATTTATTAAGGAGATTGAAGAATGAAATCCAAAAGATTCCTTTTAGTTCTGCTGTCGCTCATGATCGTCAGCGCTTTGATCCTGAG
>JANTFT010000095.1 GCA_024763275.1 Anaerolineales bacterium
AGTGACTGAATTATAGACGAGATACCCCCACCCGTCAAGTGTCTCCCCGGCAGGAGTTAAAGCCCCTGGTGCTGGAAAGACCCTCAAGAAAAAGGATCACCCCCCCACAGCCAGATCTGCGTATTGCAGGCTATTTCCAAAAGGCTGACATCTGCCCAAAAGGCAGGGAATTTTCTGGGTCCATCCAGAAAGTTGTTGATCAAGTTCCCCTTGTATCTATCCAGCAGGCCTCTTGTAAGTGGGATTATTCCTCACCAGAAGGGAGGATATTTTCTTGCCGAACAGGATCCCATTTCTTTCAATGATCCGGAAAAGCAAATAAGCCAAACCATAAGCAACAGGGGACACCAGCACTATGGCTACCAGCAAGCGGGAATAGATTGGCATCGCCGGATACCAGCCGGTCTGAAATAGAAACTTGAGTATTGGGTACATAACCATCAAATGGATCAAGTAAAGACCATAAGAAGTATCACCAAGAAACTTGCTGATTTTCCAGTTCCCCATCTTACTGAAGAGATCATTTCTTTCCTGGTCAAAGAACAGGATCAATATTATTAAGGCAAATATAATTATGACCTGCTTCTTACCATTGTAGAGAGCCAGGATACCCAAAATCACCCACAGGACCTTGCGGCGGTTGTCCTTACTTAAATAGGCATAAGCGATCGCCATACCAGCTAAAAAGACATTCAACTTGAAAAAGATTAATGAGGGTTGCGGGTAGCGGGCTATCAATCCCGCATGGTCATACAGACCAATGAATTTACCAGCCGCCAGGGTGATAACAAACACACTGAAAGTGATGAAAGTGCCCCCGAACCTGGCGATCAACCAAACCAGCAGCGGGAAAAGCAAATAGAATTGCATTTCCAACCCGATGCTCCAATCAGGGAGCATATTGCTGTTAACATATTTGGGAATAAAACCAAAAGTAAAACTGTAATGGCTGAATACATTTCCGAAATTCAGCGGCTGGAAATCAGGTCGGTCCATCACGATCACCGCCCCTCCCCAGGCTGGTGGAACGATCCCGTTAACAAAGGACTTAATCGCGATCAACTTCTCCTGAAATAAAAAGGCCACTGTCAGCAGTAGGTAATAAAGGGGAGCTATCCGGAAGAACCTCCGTAAATAAAAATCCTTCACCTGACCCCAGTAATTGATGAATTTCCCTTCTCTCAAAATCCAGTGATATACCATCAAAAAACCAGACAGCAGCATAAATCCATCCACCGCGATAGCTGGTGAGCCCCACAGCACATCCTTGCCAATACTGGCCATTTTCAGATGACCGTAATAAACCCAGAAAGCCAAGAATCCTCTCAGCAGGTCCAGCAAACCTATATGGATATCAGCGGGTATTTCAAAGGCATTTTTTTCAGTCATTAGGTCGATCAGGGGAATTTATCCTGATTTCTTCGCTAGTTTGTTGGACGGTGATAAGCTATTCCGTTTTGATATCCCTGGCCCACTCCCGCTCCTTCTGATACCAATCCACCAGCCGGGCCACCCCTTCCTTCAGGGAAACCTGCGGCTCCCAACCCAGCAAGTCCCTGGCTTTGCTGACATCCGCGTGGCTGGTGAGCATATCTGCCGGATGGCGAGGGTGGTGCTCAATCCGGGCTTTAGCCCCCAGATACTTTTCCAGCAGAGAGATCAGCTGGTTGATGGTGATCACCTCATGACCGCCAAGGTTAAAGATCTCATAGCCCACCGGCTTCAGTGCCGCGATCGTTCCCCGGGCGATGTCGTCCACGTAGGTGAACCCCCGCGACTGCTCTCCGTCCCCGTTCAGGTGCACGGGCATATCCTCGGCAATCCACTTGGCAAAGCGGAACATCACCATATCCGGCCGGCCGGCTGGACCGTAAACGGTGAAGTAGCGCGCGATTGACACATCCAGGCCGTGCAGGTAGTGATAGGCATATGCCAGCACTTCGGCGCCCTTCTTGGAAGCCGCGTAAGCCTGCAGGGGCAGGCTGCTCTCCGCGCTTTCCGGTGTCGGCAGCGGGGCGTTGTTCCCGTAGATGGAAGAAGTCGAGGCCAGCAGGAACTTGCCAATCCCCTCCTGCAGGCACAGCTCCAGCAGGTTCAGCGTGCCGGTCGTGTTGGTCTCCAGATAGACCCAGGGGTCCTTCAAGCTGTCGCGCACGCCTGCCCTGGCCGCCAGGTTGATCACGGCTCGAAAACCCTGGCCCTTGAGAGAATCATTTTCAAGCAAAGACCTGTCGCTGACATCCAGTTTATGAAAACTGAACCCGGGATATTCTCGCAGTCGGTTGAGGCGGTATTCCTTCATCCGCGGGTCGTAGGCATCATTTAGATTGTCGATGCCGACCACTTCCGCGCCCCCCTCCAGCAGGAACTCTGCCACCACAGAGGCGATGAAACCTGCCGCTCCTGTCACCAGATACCTGTCCACAGCTACCTTCCCACCTCCTGAGTTCACAGCCCCACCACCTTGGGATCGCCCCTGGCAATCTCCCCCAGGGCGTTGCGGGCATCCATGATGCAGCGGGCGCTCTCATAGATCGCCTGGTAGTCATACTGGCTGTGATTGGTGATGATCACCAGGCAGTCAGCTTCTTCCACAGCCGCCATCAGATCGGGCACGCTGGAGAGGTTGATGTTCTCGTGGTGCAGCTCCGGGATGAAGGGGTCGTGATAGCTGACCTGAGCTCCACCCTGCTCCAGCAGACCGATCACATCCAGAGCAGGCGACTCACGCAGGTCATCGATGTCTGGTTTGTAGGCTGCCCCCAGTACCAGCACCTTACTGTCCTTGAGGGCTTTCCCCTGGTTGTTAAGAGCTTCCTGGACTTTGCCCACCACGTAGCGAGGCATGCCGGTATTGATCTCGGAAGCCAGGTCAATGAAGCGAGCGGTGTAATTAAGCGAGCGCAGCTTCCAGGACAGGAACAGGGGGTCAATGGGAATGCAGTGCCCTCCCAAACCCGGCCCGGGCGTGAATTTCATGAACCCGAAGGGCTTGGTCGCCGCAGCCTCGATCA
>JANTFT010000096.1 GCA_024763275.1 Anaerolineales bacterium
AAGGGCAAGAAGTTTAGGTGTACCGTCCTGACAGGAGCTTGCGTTCCCAGGGGTTACCAACCCACAACTGGTCCTAAAATAACACTGGCTGAGTTTTTTTGGGGGACTGGCCATTATATGATGGCTGGACATGAAAAAACCCGGTCAGGGTAGATGGTCCGGCTGGTCTGCTCTGGTATCAAGCGTGCCTCACTGCCGGGGAATTCAGGGAAGGAGGATTGATCCCGGTTGTAGGTCTGCTGCCCAGAGGCAAAATCAATGAGGAATTTACTCTCTAAATGGTTGCCTTGCATTAAAATTCACTCAGATATGTTTCTCAAAGGATTTTTTTAGCGGGATAAGTGATTCGGCAATTCATCCGGGATATAATAACTGCTGGGAGGTTTTAATGATAAAAAAGCAACCTAAGACCTTTATTGGACGTTTTCTCCAGCTGGAGGCATCCGGCGGTATCCTGCTGATGATCGCAGCGGTAGTCGCTCTGGTATTGGCAAATACACCTTTGCAGCCATACTACGCTTTGCTGATCGATACCCCGGTGGAGATCCGGGTCGGTCCTCTGGAGCTTGCCAAACCCCTGCTGCTGTGGATCAACGATGGTCTGATGGCGGTATTCTTTTTCCTGGTCGGTCTGGAGCTGAAGCGAGAGTTACTTGAAGGGGAACTATCAGAACGCAGCAAGATCATCCTGCCAGCAGTGGGCGCGCTGGGGGGGATGGCTCTCCCAGCTTTGATCTATTTTCTTTTCAATGCAGGTGATCACATAGCCATGCAGGGTTGGGCCATTCCCGCAGCCACGGATATCGCCTTTACGTTGGGGATCCTCTCCCTCTTGGGATCCCGAGTGCCGCGCAGCATTAAAGTTTTCCTGACCTCGCTGGCTATCTTTGATGATATCGGGGCCATCCTGATTATTGCTGCCTTCTATACGGATAAGATCGTGCTCAGCGCTCTTTTGGTTGTTGTGGTGTGTATCGCCTTGCTGTTCTATATCAACAGCCGTCAGGTGGAATCCCGCACCACCTACATCCTGGTGGGGGTTGTCATGTGGGTCGCCATGCTTAAGTCCGGCGTTCACGCCACTCTGGCTGGTGTCATCCTGGCCATGTTCATACCTCTGCACTCTTGGGTTGAGGAAGGCTATTCCCCCCTCCGGAATATCGAACACGATCTACATGCAGCTGTCGCTTATATCATCCTGCCAGTCTTTGCCTTTGCCAACGCCGGGATCAAACTGGCCGGTGTTGGGACAGAAGAGCTGCTTAACAATGTGTCTCTGGGCATAGCTGGAGGTTTATTCGCGGGAAAGCAGCTGGGCATTTTCTTCCTGGTCTGGTTGGGTGTCCGGTTAAAGTTGACCAGGCTCCCGGATGATATCTCCTGGGGTTCACTCTATGGTGCAGCCGCTCTCTGTGGCGTTGGGTTTACCATGAGCCTGTTCATTGGCTCTTTGGCTTTTGAAAAGACCGGGGTGAACCTGTTCTTTGATGAACGATTGGGCATTATCCTGGGATCTCTGGCCTCGGGATTACTGGGCTATTTGATCCTCCGTATCACCCTTCCAGCCTCTGCCCATTCTGAATGATCTCCAGCAGGTGATGGCTCAGGCCTGATACCAAATCTCGCTGGAGACATTAAGGTGCCTGCGTACAGCGACGAACAGCCATACCTGCTATCAGGGAGGGACAAATACTATGGATGGGCCAATTGACCGATCAATCAGGGCTCATTTAGAACAGCAAAACTAAACCGAAAAACATAATAATCGCCCCGATTAGATTGCCTGTGTACTCATTTGGGCGGAGCTTATTTTCCTGATCTGGCTGAAATACATAGTTGCGCGTAGCGGGTTGAGCTGGATCATAGGCTACTCTTAATTGCATGCCAATGTAGTATTCAGTTTCGGGACCAACCTCAAATCCTGCCTGGGTGGTGTAGCTTGATCCACCTGCTTCGAATCTTACTACAGGAATTAATTTGTCTCCACTATCACTGAAAGATACAATCTCACCCATCGTTTGAAGACCACTCCCGACCATGTTATCTGAGATCAGACTGGCTTTATTACGTGTGTTCAAGCCAAAGTACATCGTGACAATCATACCGCAGAACATCAATATCATCCCAAACGGATTTCTATTTCTTTTCATTAATGAGCTCCTTGTTCTTTTCGATTGTAAATATACGGCAATAATAGAAAAAAGTTTCAAGAATAGGAAACCAATAGGCTGAAATAGGTGTGAAATTGCTTCTGTAATTTCAAGAAATTGATATGTCAGGTATTCTTTTAGTTGAGATGAGAGGAGAAAACCATGACCTATCATCCAAATTGTCCGTTACCAGACAAGTATTGGAGCAGATCGCCGCGGATGGGCTGGAAGCTCTGCCGGTTTTGATCCGGGTGCTGATCAACGAAGCGATGTGGTTGGAACGAGAGCAATACCCGGGAGCGAAGCATGCTGAGCGTTCTCAAAATTTTTCCCGGATCGACGCGACAGCGAACCTCTGCTTCCCGTATTTTGCTGATGGGCTGCACCGATGACTAGCGTCTGCGTATTACCATCTTTAATGGTGCCTGTATGTCATGGTCCCCAGGATTACTTCTGGAACGGGTTATTGTGGGTATGTCGGGGCAGGAATTCAAGCCGGCAACGGCGTTTCTATATAACGTCTCCCCTGAATTCCTGACTTCAGCACGATCCCATTTTTTGATATACTTAATGACAGGGCTGCGATCCAGGAAAAGTAAAAATAATACAGGAAAAAATTCAAAAGTGGAAAGAAAAC
>JANTFT010000097.1 GCA_024763275.1 Anaerolineales bacterium
TGTTTTGCTGTTCAACCTGATATACACGACGGGTAGAACGGCCATCCTCAGCCTCCTGCTGGGCGGGGTTTTATTCTTGTGGTTTTTCGCAAAAAGGAAAATCCAGTTCCGGGTAAGCTTAGCCCTGCTGGCAGGCCTGGTTTTAATGGTTTTTATCCTGGTCTCAATCGCCCATCCGGCTGTTTTCAAGGGTCTGGAGGATATAGTTGGATCCTTCCTATATGCGCGGGGCGAGGGCACAGTAGTCAGCCGTTTCTCTATTTATCAACACACGCTGGAGGATTTGATCAGGAGACCCTTGTGGGGGTGGGGCACAGAACGGGATATCGAAGGCATAAAAATTCCGCTGGGCTCACATAGTTTTTACCTGGCACTGTTGTACCGCTTCGGGATAATTGGTTTTGGCATTTATCTATTCATCATTGCCAAAACCTGGTTCACAGTAGCAGGAAAGCGTCAGCTGCCGGAACGCCCGGGCGTCCATGAATTCAATGGATATGTCCAGTGGGTAATAGTAACAGGGCTGCTGGATGGCTTGTTTACTGTACCCCTGCTGGATATGAACACTTTGATGTTCTTTTGGATACCTGTGATTCTGGCTCTGACCAGGACGAGTGCTGATAAAATAGATGCATCACCTTCCCATCATTAAATAAGTTGCGGAAATCAGTCCAGGGTGAGGTCTTGTCTTATGGAGAACGATTGGGAAGCAGGGAAGTTCAGCCTCTTAGGGGTGAAGATCCATCCGGTTCAGAAGCAGGATTTGCTTGACTTCATTGTCCAATCCTGTCGAGACAAACAGCAGAGGATCTTAGCTGGCGCGAACGCTTATGCTATGAATCTGGCATATGAGCTGCCCTGGTACAAACAGTTCATGAATGATTCGGACATGGTTTACTGTGACGGGATTGGCGTCAAATGGGCTGCCGCAATGGTCGGAAAATCTATCCCGGCCAGATTAACGCACCTGGACTGGGTTTTTGATCTGTTCCGCTTGTGTGAGAAGCACCAGCTGTCACTCTACCTGCTGGGGGGCACTGAGAAGAACGCCGCCCTAGCGAAACTGAAAATGCTTGCAGATTACCCCGGAATCCCGGCTGTTTATTCCCAGCACGGATATTTCGACAAGAGCCGTGACAGCGCGGAGAATAAAGCGGTTGTTGACCGGATCAATGCCGCTGAACCGGATGTGATCTTCATTTGTTTCGGTATGCCGCTCCAGGAGAGATGGTTAATTGAGAACTGGAAACACCTGAATATCGGTATAGCCATCCCGGGAGGGGCAACGATCGACTATATCTCCGGAGAGGTAGAACGTGTAGATGCTTTTTTCGTTAACTACCAGATTGAATGGCTTGGAAGGTTGTTTAGAGAGCCGAAGCGATTATGGAAAAGATATTTAATTGGAAATCCGTTGTTCCTTTTACGCGTGATCATCCATGAAGTTTTAGGATTGTGAAGCCGAAATCCGATAAGGGCCTTTAAATGTTTATGGGTGATTTGCTTAAGGAGAAAATAGGGCAGCTACCATGGAAAGAACGCCGGTGGACGATCAGCGGCATTCTCCTGGCAATCATGTTCGGTTTGACTTTATTGTCGAGTGGGGGGCAAGCCATATTGCTCAATGCGGGGATGGTGTCTGTGGTCCATGAGCTGTGGGGCGAATCCAGCTTGCTGGACAGCAGAGAAGTCCTCTCCGCCAGCCTGGACCTTAATCCGGACGAGAAGGAGGCCTGGAGGGGGTTGGGGTATTTCTGGCTGATCTCTGGCGACCAGGATCTCGCTCTTGAGTCCTGGAAACGGGCCGGCATCACTGCCAGGGATCTGGTCCTCCAGGGAGAGGCTGAGCGCAGGAAGGATCAATTTGAGGAGGCTTTGACCTGGTTCAACCTGGCAGCAGAGCTTGATCCCGACTGGGGAGACGCGTTCTTTTATCTGGGATGGATGCACGCCCGAGCTGGGGATCAGGTATTGGCCTGGAGATACCTGCGGAAAGCTGAGAATCTGCCACTTGAACTGGTGGGGAGAAGTGATATCTATTATCAGCTAGGAAAGGTAGAAAATAGATTATGGTCAGGAGAACAGCAGCCTAGTGCACTTGATTATTTCACTCGAGCCATCGTTAGGAATCAATTCAAGTATCCCTACCAATCAATAGACGCGCATTTCCAGCGCGGGTTGCTGTATCGCCAGAATGGCTGGAATGAAATGGCGCTAAATGAGCTGACTTACGTGATTAAAAAACATCCCGACCATTACCCGGCTCTAGTTCGGTTGGGTTATATGGCCTGGGAAGTTGAAGATGATCTGGGAAAAGCAGAGGGTTATTTTTCCGTGGCTATCCAGGTTGACAGTCGCCAAACGGCTGCCTACCTGGGCTTTGCCCATGTTCTGGAAGAAGCCGGGCAGCTCACTCGCGCGCAGGAAATGTACCGGAAAGTCCTGGAAATAGATGCCTCGAATCAAAAAGCGCATGATGCTCTTGAACGGCTGGAGGATTAATCCCTTCCGGAGCTGGGATTTATCAAGACACGTTTAGATGAGGGTTCCAGGCTTAACAGGAATTGTCTATGAAACGAGCCTACAATAATTTGGATATCTTTCTGTTCTTTGCGGACATTGTCTTGGTGACCTTGAGCTTTTACGCTGCCCAAAGGATGCGTTTGATACTGCC
>JANTFT010000098.1 GCA_024763275.1 Anaerolineales bacterium
TGTTGACAGATTCAAAGACAAGATTGCAGAGTTAATGATCCCCCGGATTCGGATTGATCCGGGGGATTTACTTTATAAGAACGGAAGTGTTGTTGTCTTTTTTTATCTGCTGTTGGAACGGTCCAGGAAGCCTGACATTTCCACGCTCTGGGACCCACCAGTTGAAATGAATTATCTTGTATTTCAATTAGATACTGCTTTGACCAGTATCGAGATAACGTTCGATCAGCAGGATATGCGTATAGCCAACCCCCTTTTTTACAGAATTTACCAAGGGTTCATCTGCCAATTTCCACACCCAATTTAGTCCATCCTGTACTATCATTAAATTAAAAGAACCCGTGAATGCTCTTACCAGTCTTGAGCGCCGGAGCTGGAGGAGACTAACAAGCTCCCTTTGAAAAGGTCTATTTGAGAATTTCGGGGCTAGATCCAGACGGTGGAAAAGGAGGTGGCATGTGAAGTTCAATATCCTGCACGGCAGAAAATTTGCTGACCTGCTGACCCTCAGTCGGGCGATTCTGGGCTTCACAATAGCAGGATTAGGATTGAGCCGGGGGTCAGAGGCTCTGCCTAGCGCGATATCCCTTGTGCTGCTCTCCTGGGTCACCGATACCCTGGACGGCCCCCTGGCTCGCTCCGATTCAGAAGGCTCGGTCAGCTGGATTGGAAAGCATGACGCTGAAGCTGATCTGGCGACTTCTGTGGGAGTGACAGGCTTCCTTGTTTTCAGCGGTTTCCTGTCAGGCTGGGTTGGTATCGGGATTGTAGCGGCTATGATTGGCACGTGGTTCTTGCATTCCTACCAATTAGCCTGGCCTCTCTATGCTGTACCTTATGTCTTTCTGGGAGATACGGCCTTCCGGGAGGAAGCCAGTGTAATTTGGTTGGCAATCGCATATTTGGCATTTACGCTGGTGTTGCATTGGGCGAGAATGCGCGATGAATTCCTGCCGGAATTCTTCCGGGCTGTGGGTAGCCTGTTTTCCGGGAAATAATAGGGGACATTATAACCTGACGAGGGGCTCAGCTGGAGGAATGGCCCTTTGGAAAAATATATCAGAACAGGTATATACTTTTCTGGATCGGTAAGAAAAATATTGAGGGAGTGCCGAAAAATGGACCGCGTCGGTTAAACTGAGAATTCCTATTTAAGGGGATACTGTCCGAATTCTACCGCTGCGTCAACCATGGCGAGGATGTTTTCTGCCGGCACATCATTCATGATCGTGTGTACGCTGCCCAGCAGGTATCCGCCGCCCGGACCTAGCTCTGAGATCACCCGTTTTACTTCCTGGCGAACGTCCTCCGGGCTGCCTGCTGGCAGGATCCGCTGGGTGTCAATCCCGCCGCAAAAGACGATTTTTTCCCCGTATTTGCTTTTTAATTCCTGCAGATTTGCCATTCGCCCGGCTGAGGTCTGGATCGGGTTGAGGATATCAATGCCAATTTCGACGAAATCGTCGATCAACGGGAAAACGTCCCCATCCGTATGGAACATCACTTTAGCTTTGGTATGTTGCTTGATGAAGGAGATGAAATCGGCATGGATCGGTTTTAGCAGGGTTCTGTACATCCTGGGAGACATCAACAGGCTGTCTTGCGTGCCCAGGTCGTCACCTATTTTGATGATGTCGATGTTCTCGCCCACCTCGTCCAGAAAGATGCCCATTAACTGCTTGCATAATTCCGCGTTCTTTTTTAGAAGTTCTTCGGCAAAATCAGGATTCATGGCCAGGTTCAGGAGGAAGACATCCATCCCCTGCAGGCCGAAAGCCCGCTCCAGGGGGAATAGCAGCCAGGGAGTACCCACGATGGCATACTGGTTTTCAGAGGCGAGTTTTTGGGCTTGCTCTTTTACGTGGGCAACGCGGGTCGGATCGCTCATGTCCGGCCAGGGGTAGTTATCTATATCTTCCAGGGTTTTTCCATCAGAAAAAGGAGGATTGCCTGAGGTCCATTCCCCATCGGCAACCTCGATCTGGCGTGTGCCCCAGGAACTTATATAAGGAGAATGCGGTTCTCGCTGGGCATTCCTGAGTCTGATATGCTCGGGCTCAAGATCCAGTACGCCCCGGACGTCAGCGTGCAGACGGACCATTGTGGCCTCGTCAGGAAGCGCTGTGCCTAACTCCGGCCAATCATAGATGTAGCGGTCCTCTGCTTGAATGCCAGCCAGCTTTTTGACCTCGCGGTAGGGCTTCATCTTGATTCCTGTGGCATTACTGACGCCGATTATGATAGGAACCCGATCGGGCTCTTCGTGATTGATTGCCGCTAAAACTCTTTCTCGGGAAGTCATAGTCATGTTAGTTTGCCTTAGAGTAGAGGGTCTTCATTTGTAGAGACTGTTTGGATCTTTGATCTCGTCGGAACGCTTTATTTTGGTTGTGATGTG
Source organism: Anaerolineales bacterium (assembly GCA_024763275.1). Taxonomy (GTDB): domain Bacteria; phylum Chloroflexota; class Anaerolineae; order Anaerolineales; family UBA11858; genus B10-G9. Next base: position 2,399 of record JANTFT010000098.1, read on the forward strand.
AAAGATCTCGGCGTTAATCCAGGCTCTGGTGAACTCAACCGGACGATTGCCAGCAAGATGATACAGCTCTTCCAGATACATAACGGGCGCGCCAATATTAATTTCCAGGTATTTTGATATTTTACTATCAGCTGTGACTGCCCGGTAAGTTCTTCTGGCCCAGTCC